>DATJUT010000040.1 GCA_035502185.1 Gemmatimonadales bacterium | reverse complement strand
GCGAACACCACGTCCGGGTGCGCGAGCAGGAAGGCGTCCACCAGCGAGTCCATCACCGCGGCGCCCGGCTCCTCGTTCCCGATGCCGAACGACATGTTGAGCACCAGCGGCAGCCGCCGCTCGGCGGCGAACCGGACCGCGTAGTCCATCGCCCGGATCATCGACCCGGTCGTGGAGAGGCCGCCGCGCGCGTCGTTCGCGATCTTGAGCCCGATGATCTGCGCGCCGGGCGCCACGCCGTCGAAGCCGCGGACCGAGTACAGGTCGTGGCCTGCGGCGATCCCCGCCACGTGGGTGCCGTGGCCGGCCGTGTCCAGGACCAGCGAGAGGCGCGGGCGGCCGGCCTCGTCCACGCCGAGGTTCACCGCGCCGGTGATCGGGCCCGTGCCGCGGGGACCGGAGCGCGGCCGGAACGCGAACGTCTGGCCCTTCACCAGGTAGTCGCCGAGCGGCGTCTCGTCGGCCAGGGAGCCGTTGCCGTTGGTGTCGATGAAGGCCACCCAGCCCGCCGCGCTCCGGACCACCACCACGCCGAAGCGGTCGCGGTTCGAGCCGTTGCCGTTGAAGTCCGCGGCGGGCGGGTCGCCGAACGACAGCTCGCGGATCACGCCGCCGTACCACTCGGAGTCAACGGCGGCCGCGCGCACGACGTCGGCGCCCTCGAGGGTGAGGCCCCCCGGGAGCACGATCAGGTCGCGCGCGTCCGGGCGCACCGGCACGAGCGCGACGTCGCCCTCGCCCGAGAAGTTCCGCAGGTCCAGGATCTTGGGCTGGCCCGTCGAGGTGGTCTGGAGCCCTGGCACGCCCGGGTCCACGCCGCTGTCCAGGATGCCGATCAGGACGCCGCGTCCGTCCCACGCCGGATGCGCGGCGTGCCAGGCGGTGACCCCGGTGAGATCCAGCGGCATCAGTCCCAGCATCATCGCGGTGGCGGGCGGCGCCACCGGCTGCCGGGGCTTCGGCGTCGCGTCCGGGACCACGGCCGGCTCGGCCGGTGCAGCGGCAGCGGGCGCCCCCGCGGACGGCACGGGAGCGGCCGGCTCCGGAGCGCGCGCGGCGGTGGCGCACGCCGCGAACGCCACCGGGAGCGCGGCGAGCAGCGCCGGTCGAGGACGCAGACGCAGCCCCATCAGGCGAGTGCGCTCGGAAGCACGTACGGGCCGAGATGCGGGCCGTCGTGGTTGGCGACGATCCGCAGGATGAACGCCAGCTGCCCGCGCAGCTCCTCGGGGGTCAGGATCGCATCCACGTAGCCCCGCGCGCCGGCGAACTTCGCGTCGAGCTGGTGCTCGTAGTCCGCCCGCATCACTTCCACCGCCGCCTCCAGCTTGGGGGGCGTCGCCCCCTGCTTGCCCGCCGCCTCGAGGGCGGGGCCGTGTACCGCCTGGACCGCCGACTCGCCCTCCATCACCCCCATCCGGCCCGTGGGGAGCGAGACGATGAAGTCCGGATCGAAGCCCTGGCCGGCCATCGCGTAGTACCCGGCGCCGGACGCGTGGTTGACCGTGAGCACCAGCTTGGGAACGGTGGCGGTCGCCATCGCCTCGACGAACTCGGCGCCCGCGCGGATGATGCCGGAGCTCTCCGCCTCGGGCCCCACCATGAAGCCGGAGACGTCCTGGACGAACAGGATCGGGGTCCGCTCGCGGTTGGCGGTCTCGATGAAGTAGGCGACCTTCCTCGCGCTCTCGGTGTACACGATGCCGCCGAAGCGCGGTGCCTCGCCCGCCCTGCCCTTGATCAGCTTCCGCTCGTTGGCGATCAGCGCCACGACCCGCCCCTCGATGGCGGCGTGGGCGCAGATCATCTCCTGGGCGACGTCGCGCTGGAACTCCTCGAGGGCGCCGTCGTCCACGAAGCAGGCCAGGATCTCGCGCATCTCGTACGACATCCGGTGGTCGCCCGGCAGGATCTCGTAGAGATCCGTGGCGGGCCGGCGCGGCGGACGCGCGACCCGTTGCGGCGCCAACCGCTCGGGGCTCGGCCGCGGCAGGCGGGCCACCGCCTCGCGCAACACGGCCAGGCACTCCCGGTCGTCATTGGCGAGGTAGTGGGCCACCGCGCTCGTGCCGGTGTGCATCCGCGCGCCGCCGAGCGACTCGCTGTCCACGACCTGGCCGGTGGCCCCCTTCACGAGGTTCGGCCCGCCGAGGCCCATGAAGCTGGTGCCGTCCACCATCACGATGACGTCGGAGAGCGCGGGCAGGTAGGCCCCCCCGGCGACGCACTGACCCATCACCGCCGCGAGCTGCGGCACCTTGAGGTAACGCCGCATCAGCGAGGTGTAGTAGAAGATGCGGCCGGCGCCGTACTGGCCGGGGAAGACGCCGCCCTGGTAGGGCAGGTTCACGCCGCCCGAGTCCACGAGATAGACGATCGGGACCCGCTCGCGCATCGCGATCTCCTGCGCGCGCAGGATCTTCTTGATGGTCTCCGGCCACCACGAGCCGGCCTTCACGGTCGCGTCGTTGGCCACCACCACGACCTCGCGGCCCACCACCGTGCCGACCCCGGTGACCACCCCGGCGCCGGGCGCCTGCCCGTCGTACTGGTCGTAGGCCACCAGCAGGCCGATCTCCAGCCACGGCGCTCCCTCGTCCACGAGGAGCGCGACGCGCTCGCGCGCGGTGAGCTTCCCCGCGGCGTGCTGGCGCTCGACCTTCTCCGGGCCGCCGCCCTGCCGCAGCCGCTCGGCCAGGGCACGGTACTCGTCGGTGAGGATCTGGAGGCGGTGGGGAGACGAGGCCATCAGGGCCGCAGGTGCTCGCGGGCCCAGTCGTGGATGTAGGCGATCAGCTCGGCGGTCGGCGTGCCGGGACCGAACAGGCTGCCGACGCCGCGCGAGCGCAGGCTGCTCATGTCCTCCCGGGGGATGATGCCGCCGCCGGTCACGAGGACATCGCCCCGGCCCGCCTCGCGCAGCAGCTCCACCACGCGCGGGAACAGCGTCATGTGCGCGCCCGAGAGCACCGACAGCCCGACCACGTCCACGTCCTCCTGCACCGCGGCCGCGACGATCATCTCCGGCGTCTGGTGCAGGCCGGTGTAGACCACTTCCATGCCCGCGTCGCGCAGCGCCGCCGCCACCACCTTGGCTCCGCGGTCGTGGCCGTCCAGTCCCGGCTTCGCGACCAGGATGCGGATGGGGCGCGGCAGAGCGCCGGCCGCGGGCGTGGACGGTGCGGTGGGCATAGCGCGCGGAACCTAGCCGCGGCTCCGCGTCGATACAAGCTCGTCGCGGGGCACGCTAGTCGGACGCGCGGAAGCGGAGGATCGCCGCGAGGCGGTCGAACCGCCCGGCGTCGGCGCCGCGGACCACGGCCACGCGGGCCCGCTGGCGCAGGGCGTCCTCGATGGCCTCGTCCAAGAGGTCGGCGAGCGGCAACGGCTCGCCCTCGCCGCGGGTCCCGGCGGCGGTCTCGGCGAGCCGGCCGCTCGTGCTCCACCGGTAGCCGGGCACCGTGGCGTCCGCGTTCACGATCAGGGTGCGCACCTGGCCGCGGGACAGCGCGCGGAGCGTCGGCTCGACCGCATCGGTCGCCAGGCCGCCGTCGCGCAGCGCCGCCAGCTCGCGCAGGGCCGCGGCGGAGGCCTGTTCGGCCGCGGCCGACAGCAGCTCCAGCGCCTGCGCGCGGATCTCCGCCTCGCTCACCTTCCGGGGCGCGAGGTGCAGCACGCCGAGCACGCGCTCGCGCAGCTGCGGGGCGAGGTGCGGCAGCAGCGCACTGGCGTCCACGCCGACGCCGCCGACCACGAGGCCGTCGTACGAGCGCGCCCGCAAGTGCGCGGCCACGGTCTCGGCCACGAGGGCGAGGTGCCGGTGCCGCTCCTCCCGGATGCGGTTGTGGAAGCGGTACTCCCCCACGCCGGGCATCACGCCCCGGCCGCCGCTCAGGCGCGTCATGCCGCGCTCGCCGTGAAAGCGGGCGGGCCGCGTCGCGCCCGGCGCCACGATGCCGTCCAGCTCCGACACGCCCTCCAGCCCGACGTCGAAGAACCGCGCGGAGCGGCGATCGGCCACCACCGCCAGGAGCCGGGTGCCGGCCTCGACCAGCGCCACCAGCTCTCCCACCACCGGCGTCCGGTCGACGACCACGCGGCTCTTGAGCACGTAGGGCAGCGGCACGGCGCGGAACAGCCCGGCGGCGGCGAACACCGCGACGCCGCGGGTCCCGGGCAGACCCGAGGAATCCCCGAAGAAGGCCTCGACCCGGTCCAGCTGCCGCTTCACGGCTTCGCGGTCGTCGTGCGAGAAGCCGAGGATGTCCAGGCGCTCCGCCGCGCGGCGCAGCCGGTTCTTGAGCTTGATGCGGTACTTCTCGCCGGCCCGGTCGCCGGGCTCGAGCTTCTGATAGCAGGACACGACCCAGCCGCGCGACGTGCCGAGCGCCAGCAGCTCGGCCAGGGCGCCGCCGACGCCGCTGCCCGCGCGGCGACCGGCGGCCGGCCGGCTAGAAGAAGATGGGCTCGCGGTACGAGCCATAGACGTTCTCCAGTGCTTCCCGGATCTCGAACAGGGTCGCCCACGCTCGAGCGGCGTCGAGCATGGCGGGGATCAGATTGTCGCCGCGGCGCGCCGCCTCCGCCAGCGCGTCCAGGCGCCGCCGCGCGACGTCGCCGTCCCGGGCGCGCCGCAGCCGCGCCAGCCGCTCGGCCTGCGCGCCCGCGGCTTCCTCGCCGATCCTGAGGAGCGGGATCGGGACCTCCGGCTCGTCCACCACGAAGTCGTTCACGCCGACCACCACCCGGCGGCGCTGCTCCAGCTCGCGCTGGTGGCGCGCCGCCGACTGCGCGATCTGCCGCTGGAACCAGCCGGTCTCGATGCCCCGCACCACGCCCCCCATGCGCTCGATCTCGGCGAAGGTGGCCTCCGCCTCGTCTTCGAGCTGCCGGGTCAGCGCCTCGACGTACCAGGAGCCGCCGAGCGGATCGCTCACGTTCGCGACGCCGGTCTCGTAGGCGAGCACCTGCTGGGTCCGCAGCGCCAGCTGGACCGCCTGCTCGGTGGGCAAGGCCAGCGTCTCGTCCATCGAGTTGGTGTGCAGGGACTGCGTGCCGCCGAGCACGGCGGCCAGGGCCTGGTACGCCACCCGCACCACGTTGTTCAGCGGCTGCTGCGCCGTGAGCGTCACGCCCGCCGTCTGAGAATGGAACCGCATCATCAGCGAGCGCTCGGACTTGGCGCCGTAGCGCTCGCGCAGGTGCCGCGCCCAGATGCGGCGCGCCGCCCGCAGCTTGGCGATCTCCTCGAAGAAGTCGTTGTGGATGTCCCAGAAGAAGCTCAGCCGGGGCGCGAAGGCGTCCACGTCCAGGCCGCGCGCCAGCCCGCGCTCCACGTAGGTGAAGCCGTTGGCGAGCGTGAACGCCAGCTCCTGGGCCGCGGTCGCCCCCGCCTCCCGGATGTGGTAGCCGGAGATCGATATCGTGTTCCACTGCGGCGCGTGCGTCGCGCTCCACTCGAACAGGTCCACGATGATCTTCAGGGCCGGCTCCACCCCGTAGATCCAGGCGTGCTGCGCCATGTACTCCTTGAGGATGTCGTTCTGGACCGTGCCCCGGAGCTTCGTGCTCGCGACGCCCTGCCGCTCGGCCGCGGCCACGTAGAAGCAGAACAGCATCGCGGCCGGCCCGTTGATCGTCATCGAGGTGGAAACCCGGTCGAGCGGAATGCCGTCGAACAGGGTCTCCATGTCGGCCAGGCTCGAGATCGCGACACCGCACTTCCCCACCTCGCCCATCGCGCGCGGGTGGTCGGAGTCGTAACCCATCAGCGTCGGGAAGTCGAAGGCCACCGACAGTCCCGTCTGGCCCCGGCCCAGGAGGAACTTGTAGCGCGCGTTGGTCTCGACTGCGGTGCCGAAGCCCGAGAACTGGCGCATCGTCCACAGCCGTCCGCGGTAGCCGGTGGCGTGCACGCCGCGCGTGTACGGGTACTCGCCCGGCAGGCCCAGCTCGGCGCCGTGATCCAGGTCGGGCACGTCCAGCGGCGTGTACACGGGCGCCACGGGCCGCCCCGAGGCCGTCGTGAAGTCCACGTCGCGGACCTCGCCCCGAGCGACCTTCTCCTGCCACGCGGACAGCTCGCGCCGCAGGTCCTCCAGCTCGCGCTGCTTCGCCTCGAGCTGCTCCGCCAGCCGCCTGACCACCAGATCGGACTCGAACACGCTCATGCGCCGTCGCTCCTCCGGATCCGATTCACCACCGCCGCCGCCGCATCGTACGGGCTCCGGCGGCCCGCCGCGACCTCGGCGAGCGCGGCCTCCAGGTCCGCCCTCGGCCCCGCGTCCGACCAGGCCCACCGCCTGAGCGCCCGCTCGAACACGTCCCGCGTGCGCCGCTCGAGCTGGCGTGCGCGCCGCGCCGCCAGCGCGCCGTCGCGCTCCAGGAACGCGAAGTGCCGGTCCAGGGCGCCGCTCAGCTCCGCGACGCCCTCGTCCCTGGGCGCCACCGTGGCCAGCACGGGAGGCTGCCACGCGGCGTCGTCCCCGCCGATGGCCGGTGCAGCCGTGTCCCCTGCCGTCTTCCCCGTCGGGATCCGGGTGCCGTGATGTGCCGGCACGTGGCGGAAGACCTGGCCGCTCTTGAGGCTGATCGCCACCTCCAGCTCCTGTCGCAGCCGGTCGGCCCCGGGCCGGTCCGACTTGTTCACCACGTACACGTCCGCGATCTCCATCAGGCCGGCCTTCATCACCTGGATGCCGTCGCCCGACTCGGGCACCAGCACCACCACCGTGGTGTCCGCCACCGACGCGACCTCCAGCTCCGACTGCCCGACGCCCACGGTCTCGATCAGGATCCGGTCGAACCCGTAGGCATCCATCACGTCGGCCACCTCGCCGGTCGTGGTCGCCATGCCGCCCAGCGAGCCGCGCGACGCCATCGAACGGATGAACACGCCCGGGTCCAGGGCCGCACGCTCCATCCGGATCCGGTCGCCCAGGAGCGCCCCCCCCGTGAACGGGCTCGATGGGTCGATGGCGATGATGCCGACCGTGAGGCCGCCCGCCCGGCAATGCGCCGCGAGCCGCTCGATGAGCGTGCTCTTGCCGCCGCCCGGGGGCCCGGTCACGCCGATGCGGCGCGCCGAACCCACCAGGGCATGGAGCCCCGCGAGCAGCGCCTCGGAGCCCGGCGCGCCGTTCTCCACCAGGGAGATGGCGCGCGCCAAGGCGGCGGGCTTGCGGGCCCTCAGACCCTCGAGGATGTTCGCGGGTTCCACCATCTAAATTGAGTCAGGACATAAGGCTAGGTCAAGCGACCTCAGCCAGTTCATCGGCTCGCCGGCGGTGCGGGCACGCTCGGGCCGGCTGCCCCCGGCGCCGCCCGGACCACCAGCCGGACGAGCCTGGTGGGGGTGGCCTCCAACACGTCGAACTCCAGGTCCCCGAGCACGGTGCGCTCGCCCGCCTTCGGGATCCGTCCGACGCCCCAGGCCAGGTACCCCCCCACCGTCTCGACCCGCGGCGGAGCCTCCAGGGGGACGGCGAAGTGCTCCCGCACCGCCGCCAGGGGATGGGAGGCGTCCACCACCAGCACTCCCCGCTCGGGCGCGACCGGCTTGGGGCCGGGCTCGTCCAGCTCGTCGAAGATCTCGCCGACCAGCTCCTCGAGCAGGTCCTCCATCGTCACGAGGCCCGCGGTGCCTCCGAACTCGTCCAGCACGACGGCCATGTGGCGCCGTTCCCGCCGGAGGTCGAGCAGGGCGTCGGCGCAGCGGCGGGATCCCGGCACGACGGCCACCGGCCGCACGCCGACCTTGCCGCCGGGGCCGGCCTTGATGACGTCGAAGGCGTGGACCATTCCCACGATGTCGTCGGGCGAGGAGCGGTACACCGGGATCCGCGTGTAGCCCGACGAGGCCACCAGCGCCGCGAGCTCCGCGGCCCCGGCCGACTGGGGCGCGGCGACGATCCGGGTGCGCGGCGTCATCGCCTCGCGCACCACCCGGTCCGCGAACGCCATCACGCCGGTGACGATCTCCAGCTCGTCCTCGCCAGCCAGGCCCGCGGTGGCGCTGTCGCGGAGCAGCGCCGCCAGCTCGGCCCGTTCCGTGGCGGCCCGGCCGCGGACGATCCGGCCCACCAGCGCTCCTCCCTGCCGCAGCCGCGGCACGAAGGCGCGCACCAGCGACTCCGGCCAGCGGCGGCCCACGGCGCGCGGGAGGAAGTACGCGACGAAGCACAGCACGGGCACCCCGACCACCAGCTCGAGTGCGAGGGTGGTCCCCAGCGCGGCCGTCCGCAGCGCCCACGGCGCGCAGACGCCGGCCACCGCGACGCCGACGGCCACGAACGCGTCGGCCGCGGCGGCCACGTCGCCGGGGCGCGACAGCAGCGTCACCGCGGCGTCCGCGCCCTCCAGCCGGCGCGCGACCCAGCGGGTGAGCTCCAGCCGGCTCACCGCGCGGACCGCCACCGACGCGGTGGCGCCGAGCGCGGCCAGCGCGAGCCCGAGCAGCACGAGCAGGAGGCTCACGCGCCCGCCCGCTCGAACCGCAGCCGGCGGATGCTGCGGCGCACGACCTGATCCACCGTCACCTGCCAGCCGTGCAGCTCCAGCCGCTCGCCCGCGACGGGCACGTGACCCAGCGCCGAGTAGGCGAGGCCGCCGGCCGTGGTCACCTCTTCGTGGGCGAACGGCGTGCCGAGCGCGCCGGCCAGCTCGTCGAGCGGCGTCCGCCCGTCCACCAGCCAGCTCCCGTCCGCCTGCTCGGCGACGTGCCCCACCTCGGAGGCGTCGTACTCGTCGCGGATCTCGCCGACGATCTCCTCGAGGACGTCCTCGAGCGTCACGATGCCGGCGGTGCCGCCGTACTCGTCCACGACCACCGCCAGGTGGCCCGGGCCGCGCTGGAAGTCCCGCAGCTGCGCGTCCAGGGTCTTGGTCTCCGGCACGATGTCCACGGGCCGCACCAGCGAGCGCCAGGCGCCCCGCGCCCCCGGGTCGGCACTGAACAGCGCGGGCAGCAGATCCTTGGCGTACAGCACGCCGACGATGTGGTCGAGGTCTCCGTCGAAGGCGGGAAGCCGGGCGTGCTCGGCGCTCGCCACCACGGTCACGGTGTCCTCGAACGTGCGGGCGCAATCCACGCCGACGAGGTCCACGCGTGGGGTCATCACCTCGCTCACCATCGTGTCCGCCAGCGCGAATACGCCGAGCAGCATGTCGCGCTGGGCGGGGTCGGGCGCGGCGGTCTGGCCGCCGGCCGCGATGCCGACCAGCCGGCCGAGCGCGCGGTCCACGATCCCGGCCGCGACGATGAGGGGGACGATGATGTCGAGGGACGTGGCGGCCGTGCGCACGGCAGCGGGCCCGAGCCGCGCGCCGCGCCACAGGCCGAGCGCGCGGGGCCCGAGGTCGCCGACAGCGGCGACCACGACCACGACGGTCGCCAGCGCCAGGGCGGCACGGGCGATGTCGGTGCGCCACCACGCCAGCGCCCCCGAGGCCCCGACCGCGGCGAGGGCGAGGAAGACGATGCGGCCCAGCGCGAGCGCGCGGCGGAACCGCTCGGGCTTCTCGGCGTAGGCGCCGACCAGCGCCGTCTCGGCCAGGGCCGGATCGGCAGCCAGGGCTCCGTCGGCGAGCGCCAGCAGCGCCGCCCACGCCGTGGCGAGGGCGGCCCCGGCCAGGGGCACCGCGACGCCGCTGGTCACCGGCGGCCCAGGCGCGCCAGCAGCAGCTCCTGGCGGCGCCACATCCGGCCCCGGGTGCGGCCCGGGCCCTCCGGATGGTCGTAGCCCAGCACGTGCAGGACCCCGTGCACCACCAGGCGGCGCAGCTCCTCGCGCTCGCCGGTCCCGAACCGCGCGGCCTGGCGGGCCGCGATCTCCGGCGCGCAGTAGATGTCGCCCACCACCAGGCCGCTCACGCCGCCGAGACCGAAGGCCAGGACGTCGGTCTCCCGGTCGTGACCGAGGTGGCGGCGGTTGAGGCCCCGGATGCGGCGCCGGCCCACGAACGAGATGGACAGGACGGCGCGCCGCACGCCCTCGGCCCGCAGCACGGCGCGCGCCAGCCGCACGGCCTCCGCCCGCGGCAGCCTCGCGCGCACCCCGGCCGACACCCGCACGTCAACCGTGGTGGCCGCTCTCCCAGTCAGCGGTGATGCCGCCGGAATCCTCCGGGTACTCCACGCGGTTGTGGAACATCGCCGTGTAGGCGCGCACGAACTCCTGCTTGACCGTCTCGATCTGCGCGAGGGTGAGCGGCGCCTCCCGCAGCTGCCCGCTCTCGACCCTGGACTCGATGAGGTGGTCGATGGCGTCGGCCACCGTCTCGGGCGTCGGGTCGTCGAGGACCCGCAGCGCCGCTTCCACCGCATCGCCGAGCAGCGCGACCGCCGTCTCGGCCGAGCGCGGCAGGGGGCCGGGGTAGCGGAACAGCTCCTCGCGGGCGAGGGCGGACGGCTCCTCGGCGCGGGCCCGCTCCAGGAAGAAGGAGATCGGCGAGGTGCCGTGGTGCTCCGGGATGAAGGCCCGCACCGCCTCGGGCAGCCGGTGCTCGGCGGCCAGGGCAAGCCCGTCCTCCACGTGGCGCCGGATGACCGCAGCCGACACGCTGGGCCGGAGCTGGTCGTGCGGCCGCTTCCCGCCGCTCTGGTTTTCGGCGAAGTACTGCGGGTGCTTGAGCTTCCCCACGTCGTGGTAGTAGCAGCCGACCCGGGCCAGCAGTCCGTTCGCGCCGATCGCGTTGCACGCGGCCTCGCACAGGTTGGCCATGGCGACGGAATGCGCGTAGGTGCCCGGGGCCTCCGTCGCGAGCCGGCGCAGCAGCGGCCGGTCGGGATCCGACAGCTCCAGCAGCGTCAGGTCGGTCGTGCTGCGGGTGAAGCGCTCGGCCAGCGGCAGGACCAGCATCGCGAGCGCCGCCGACGCCAGGGCGTTGATGCCGCCGAGGACGGCCGATCTCCCGATCGCCGCCGCCGGCTCGCCGGCCGCAGCCCCCGAGACCACCGAGGCGACGGCGTAGACCGCGGCGACGATCGCGATGGAGTAGTACGTCTGGGTGCGGCGCCGGATGCGCTGCACCGAGAGCGCCGCCGCGACGCCGCCGACGAAGGTGAGGAACAGGGCCTGGGAGCCGCCCGAGGCCGGCTGGACGCCGATCACGGCCGCGAGCACCATCGCGGCGACCGCCGCGATGCGGCCGTCGAACAGCACGGAGAACGGGATGGCCGCGAGCGCGATCGGAATCAGCTCCGGCGTGGCCGGCGCCCAGCGGGCCAGCATCCCCGCGGCGGCGACCACGACCGCGAAGCCGGCGGCGAAGAACCCGAGCGAGCGCAGGGACTCGTACAGCGGGCGCCGCACGAAGTAGCACACGACGCCGAACAGCACGCACAGCACGGTCTCCAGGCCCACCAGCCCGAGGGCCGAGACCGCGCCACGCACCCGGCCGGCGCCGCCCCGCTCGAGCACCGCGCGGTAGGCCGCGAGCTTCGCCGCGGCGAGCTGGTCCACGACCTCGTGCGCCCCGATGATCTTCTCGCCCGGCTGGACCGACGCCTCGACCGAGTCGACGGTCAGGCGCAGCGCGTCCCGGCGCCGCTCGGTCTCGGCGCGCTCGTACACCAGCGTCGGGCGGAAGAACGTCCCGAGCAGCCGCTCGTAGACCTGCTCGGCGGCCGCCGCGCGGCGCTCCGGCTGCAGCTGGGCCGCCCGCTCGAGGAAATCCCCGAACGGCCGCAGGCTGTCGCTGGTGACGACCCGCTCGTCGGCCCCGCGCCGCAGCACGACATCCCGGCCGAGCTCCGTGGTGGACAGGCCGGGCGCGAGATAGCCGTCGGCGGACTGGCGCAGCGCCGCGACCAGCGAGCGCCGCAGCGCCGCGCGCTGCCCGGGGCCGGCGAGGGCCGCGAGGTCGGCGCCCTCGAGCGGCACGCCGGCCGCGCGGGAAGCGTCCCGGAGCGTGCCGCCGGCCGCGACCGCAGAGTCCAGCGCGGCGAAGTAGTGCGCCGCGGCGTCCGCCGCGCTGTCGGCCAGCTCCGGGTGGGAGGTGATCAGCGGCTTCACGGTGGCGGCCAGCGCCTCGGCCTCGCGGGCGCGCTGCGCGGCCGTCTTCGGCACCAGGAAGCCGAAGGGCGCGATCACGTCCACGCTGGCCACGGCGCCCACGGCTCGCGGCGCCGACACCAGCCAGGCCGCCCGCGGGAAGGCCAGGTACGCCACGACCGCCACCAGCAGCGCGAGCAGCAGCCGGGAGGCGTGGCGGCGCACCGCGGGCAGCAGCCTCACCGGCTCTGCTGATCCTCCCGGTACGCGCGAATGATCTCGCGCACCAGCCGGTGCCGGACCACGTCGGCCTCGTCCAGGTAGCAGAAGGCGATGCCGTCGATGCCCGGCAGGATGCGCTCGACCTGCACGATCCCCGACTCCTCGTGCTGCGCGAGGTCGATCTGCGTCTTGTCCGCCGTGATCACCGCCCGCGAATTCACGCCCAGCCGGGTCAGCAGCATCTTCATCTGCATCCCGGTGGTGTTCTGCGCCTCGTCGAGGATCACGAACGCGTCGGCCAGCGTCCGGCCCCGCATGTACGCCAGGGGCGCGATCTCGATCACCCGCGTCTCGAGCGCGTGCTGCACCCGGTCGTGCGGCATCATGTCCTCGAGCGCGTCGTACAGCGGGCGCAGGTACGGGTCCACCTTCGCCTGCATGTCGCCCGGCAGGAACCCGAGCCGCTCGCCGGCCTCGACGGCCGGACGCGCGAGGATGATGCGCCGCACCCGCTTCTTGTGCAGCAGGTCCACGGCGACGGCGACCGCGAGGTAGGTCTTCCCGGTCCCGGCCGGGCCGATGGAGACCACGATGTCGTTGTCGAGCATCGCCTGGACGTAGGCGCGCTGGCCGGCCGTCTTCGGCGCCACGATCCGGCGCAGCCCCGGCAGCACGATCTTGAGGTCGCCGTTGGGCGCCGGCGCCCCGTGCCCCGCGCCCTCCTCGGCGATGCGGCGCACCTCCTCCGGACCGAACGCCTCACCCATCCGGGCCAGGTCCACCAGCGCCTGCGCGAGCCCGGTCGCGCGCTCCACCGCCTCGAGCGTGCCCGCCAGCGAGAGCTGGTCGCCCCGCAGCGAGACCCGGACGCCCGCCAGCCGCGCCAGCTCGTGCAGGTTGGCGTCGTGCACGCCGGAGAGCGCCAGCGGGTCCGCGCCCTCCACGCTGAGGCGGTGCACGACGTCGGCCGAGCCGGTCACTCGACGATCCTCACCCGCAGCACGTCGAGGTCCTCCTGGCGCACGTGCGTCGGCGCGCCCTCGAACAGGGCGCGCGCGGCCGCGGTCTTGGGGAACGCGATCACGTCCCGCAGCGACTCGCCCCCCGCCAGCAGCATGGCGATCCGGTCGAAGCCGAGCGCGATGCCGCCGTGCGGCGGCGCCCCGGTGCGCAGGGCTTCGAGCAGGAACCCGAAGCGGTGCTCGGCCTCCTCGGCGCTCAGCCCGAGCCGCTCGAACACCAGCGACTGGAGCGCCGGATCGGTGATGCGGATCGAGCCGCTGCCCAGCTCGACGCCGTTGTAGACCGGGTCGTAGTGCAGCGAGCGCGCCGCCTCCGGGTTCGCGGTCAGCAGCCCGACGTCGTCCGGATGCGGCGCCGTGAACGGATGGTGCATGAACGTGAGCGCCCCCGTCTCGAGCTCGCGCTCGAACAAGGGGAACTGCTCGATCCAGACGAACGCGTGCTCGCGGGCGGGCGCCGGCTCCAGCCGCGCGATCACCGCCAGCCGCACCCGGCCCAGGGCGGGCAGCGCCACGGCGTCGGGGCCCGCGCACCCCAGCACCAGGTCGCCCTCGGCCAGCGCCAGCGCCTCCAGCGCCGCCTCCCCGAAGGCCTTCGCGCCCGGCCCGGTGACGCCGTCCGCGGCGCGCTTCGCCCACACCAGCCCCGACGCGCGCATCGTCTTGGCCTCGGCGGTGAGCTGATCCAGGTCCTTGCGCGACAGCGCCGCCCCGCCGGGCACCACCAGCGCGTGCACGTGCTCGCCGCGCGCGACCGCGGCCCGGAGGAACTCGCCGCTCCCCTCGCCGATCCGCGCGGTGAGGTCGCGGATCTCGAGCCCGAAGCGGAGGTCGGGCTTGTCGGTGCCGTAGCGCGCCATCGCGTCGCGATACGCCATCCGCGGGAACGGCGCCTGGACCTGCTTGCCCGCCTCGTCCCACAGCGCGACCAGCACCGCCTCCGTGACCGCGTAGATGTCCTCGGGCGTGACGAACGAGCACTCGAGGTCGATCTGCGTGAACTCGAGCTGGCGGTCAGCCCGCTGGTCCTCGTCCCGGAAGCAGCGGGCCAGCTGGAAGTAGCGGTCGTACCCCGACACCATCAGCAGCTGCTTGTAGAGCTGCGGCGACTGGGGCAGCGCGTAGAACTGCCCCGGGTACACGCGCGAGGGCACCAGGAAATCCCGGGCCCCTTCCGGCGTCGGCTTGGTGAGGATCGGGGTCTCGACCTCGAGGAAGCCGCGGCGCGCCAGCTCGCTCCGGGTGCGCTGCAGCAGGCGGTGCCGCAGCTCCAGGCTCCGGTACAGCTCGGGGCGCCGCAGGTCGAGGTAGCGGTAGCGCAGCCGCAGCTCCTCGGCCGCCAGCGCCTCCCCGCGCACCCGCGCGACGGGGATGGCCGGCGTGACGGTCGGGCCGACGATCGCGACCGAGGTCGCATGCACCTCGACCTCGCCGGTGGGCATCTCGTCGTTGGCCTGCCCCGCGGGACGGCGCTCCACGACGCCGTGGACGATGATGGCCGCCTCGGCCACCAGCGCTCCCGCGCGCTCGAGGACCTCCGGCGGCGACCAGCCCGGGCCGAAGGCGACCTGGACGATCCCCTCCCGGTCGCGCAGGTCCACGAACACGATGCCGCCGAGGTCGCGCCGGCGGTGCACCCAGCCGCCGAGGCGGACCTCCGAGCCGGCATGCGCCGCGCGCAGCTCTCCGCACCAGTGCGTGCGCAGTGACGTCGCGGCTAGCGAAGCCATCGGGCGAACCTCGAATTCATCAGTCGCATCCCCACGTAGAGTCCCAGCGCACCGCCCACGGTGTCGCTCACCCAGTCGCTCACCTCGGCGTCGCGGCCCGGAATGAACAGCTGGTGCAGCTCGTCGAGCGCGGCCCACGCCGAGAGCAGGATCCCGGCCACGACGAGGCGCCGAGACGGCCAGCGCCGCAGCACCCCCACCCGCGCCACCAGCCCCCCGATCCCGGCGTACAGGGAGGCGTGGCCGAGCCAGTCCAGCGGATGCGGCAGGTCGACCGGGATGGCCTTCCCCGGCAGCGACGTCAACGTCACCTGCAGCACCAGCCACAGGACCAGCGCCACCCACGCCCGGCTCGGGACGTCCTGATCCGGGCTCACTGCCCCTCGGCCTCGCGCACCACCTGGCAGAACGCCTCGGCCGTTCCCGCCTCCAGCAGCCGGTCCCGCACGTACTCGCGCCGCACCAGGCGGGCGATCCGGGCCAGCACGCGCACCTGCGATGCCGCCACGGTCTCGGGCCCCGCCAGCAGGAAGAACAGCCGTACGGGCTTGCCGTCCAGGGCCCCGTAGTCGATGGGGGTCGAGGTCTGACCCGCCACGAGCATCAGGCCCGGCAGCGAAGGGGTGCGCGCGTGGGGGATCGCCACTCCGTGGCCGAAGCCCGTGGACTGGCAGTCCTCCCTCTCGCGGACGGCGTGCAGGATGTCCTCGGGCGAGCCGCCGGAGGAGTGGACCAGCAGCTCCACCAGCTCGCGAAGGATGGTCGCCTTGTCCCGCGAGACGAGGGGGACTCGGACGCGTTCTGGGGCCAGCAGTTGGCTCAGGAGCACGACGGCGGGAGGCGCCTCATGACGCGCGGAAGTTAATGGCGCTCCACAACTTGAGCAAGCTGACCGATCGCTTGACAGCGGCCAATCCACGGGTGAAGCTTCGCCCATGCGCGCCCGCGGAGCCGTCCTCGCCCTCGTGGTCGTCGGCCGTCTCGGCATCGCGCGCGACGCGTTCGGCCAGGCGGCCGTCGCCTCCGACCTGTGGCAGGTCGCCGGCGCGACGCTCGTGGTGCCGCCGCCACTGGTCGAGGACGGGTCGGCCGCCCTCTGGATGCCCGCCGTGGTTCTCGACCGGTCCGGCTCGATGCTGCGCATCGGCGTGGAGGCGATCCACGCCCCTTCCGACGTCGGCGTGAGCGGAGGCATCGCTGCGGTGGGGATCCGCCTGGGCGCGCTCGGCACGCTCAACGCGGTGTACGGCCGGCTGGGCGTGGACGGCCTGGTCCGCACGGAGACGAGCCCGGAGGGCATCGGGGGCGACGTCCCCGTGTACGCGGAGGTGATCTCGCTGGGCTTCGCCCGCTCCGTCGCTCCGGGCCTGGTGGCGGGCGCGGCGGTGCGCAGCATGGCGGGGCAGCTCGATGTCGAGTCCCGCAACCAGCTGGGGCTGGACGTGGGCCTGCGCTACACGGACCCGAACCGCATCACGCTCGCGTTCGCGACCCGGTTCTTCGATCCGACGTTCCGGCAGGCGGAGGAGGCGGCGTCCTACAGCGTCGCTACCTCCTACCGCACACTGCCCAGCCCGATGCTGGGCAGCAGCGGCGTCGTGACCCTGCGCTACGGCGCCACCTGGTCCCACGGGGAGGGCGTGCAGCACCTGCTCTCCGCGGGCCTCGCGCTGGCGCGCGTGCTCGAGGTGGACGTGGGCGCGGCGCGCGAGGTCGAGGACGGCGTGTCCGTGTGGCGCAGCCGCCTGGGCTTCGGGGTCGTCGCCGGCCGGTATCGGGTCTACCTGGCCCGGGACGGGGGGGTGAACGACTTCGGCGCGACCTACCGGTTCGGCCTCACGACGGCGTGGCGATGAACAACCTGCTGGACCTCGTGCCCGCTGCGGCCAGGGATGCGCTGGGCACGTGGCTGGCCGGCCGCGGAGAGCCGCCCTATCGCCTCACCCAGGTGCTGCCGCGGCTGTGGCAGCGGCCGGTGCGCCGTTGGACGGACGCCACCGACCTTCCGGTGGCGCTGCGCGAGGCGCTCGACGCCGAGTGGCCCCTGCCCTCGCTCGTGCTCGAGACCCGGCAAGTCTCGGGCGACGGAACGGAGAAGATGCTGTGGCGGCTGCCCGACGGGGAAGCGATCGAGTCGGTCCTGATCCCCGAGGGAGCGCGCCGCACGCTGTGCATCTCGTCCCAGGCCGGGTGCCCGCTGCGCTGCGCCTTCTGCGCGACCGGCACGATGGGCCTGAAGCGCAATCTGGCGGCGTGGGAGATCGCGGCGCAGGTGCGCGAGCTGCTGCTCGCAGCCGAGCCCGTGACGCCGACCAACGTCGTGTTCATGGGAATGGGCGAGCCGCTGCTGAACTGGCCGGCCGTCTCGGCCGCCCTGACGCTGCTCAACCACCCGGACGCGCTGGGCATCGGGGCGCGGCACATCACGGTGTCCACGGTGGGGATCCTGCCGTCGCTCGCCGAGCTGGCGAAGCGGCCCGAGCAGTTCCGCCTCGCCGTGTCGCTGCACGCGCCCACCAGCGCGACCCGGCTCACCCTGATGCCGATCGAGAAGCGCTACCACCTCGGCGACCTGCTGGCCGCGCTCACGGCGTTCCGCCGGCGGGTGACCTTCGAGTATGTGCTGATCGACGGGGTGAACGACCGCGACGAGGACCTGGTCGAGCTGGCGCGGATCGCGCGGCGCGCCGGCGCGATGGTCAACCTGTTGCCCCTGCATCCCGGCGGGGCGCCGGGGCTGGCGCCGACGCCGCGGGGACGCATCGCCGGCTTCGCGGCGGGACTGCGGCGCCGCGGCGTCGAGGCGGTCGCGCGGCGGAGCCGCGGCCTCGACATCGCCGCCGCGTGCGGCCAGCTACGGATTCTGCGCGGCGAGCCGGGTGGCGAGGTCCCTGCCCAGGCGCACGGTGACGTCCACCAGCCGGCCGGCATCCGGGAGCTGGCGCACCGTCCGGACGCCTAGCGCGCGCGCCACCCGCGTCCCGCCCGCCAGGCTGCCCCGCCGCACCAGCACCTGGGTCGAATCCCCGACCTGTCCCGTATCCGAGCCGAAGTAGACCACGTCGATGCCGGCGTCGCGCAGCAGGCGGGTGGCGGCGCGGGCCAGCCCCACGGCCGGCGTGGGGTTGAGCACCTCCACCACCACGTGGTCGCGCTCGCCCGGGATCGGCCGAGCGGGCGCGACACGCGCGGGCGTGCGCGCCCACCACCAGGTGGCGAGCACCGCGGCGGCCACGCCGAGCCCGATCAGCCCGACGACGACGAGGCGTCCGCGACGAGGCTGTTCCAGAATTCCCACGTCTCCAGGGCGATCGGGCCGCCGGACTTGAGCCGCCACCCGATGCGCATCGCCGCCACCTCGCGGAGCACCGCGGCCGGCTCGGCCGGGCAACGCGCCAGCCAGCCGTCCAGCGCCACCCGTTCGTAGGTGCGCCCGGGCTCGATGTAGTCGGCGAGGTAGAGCATGCGTCCGGCCGCGTCCCACCGGGCGTAGCCGAAGGAGTGGTAGCGCACGGCGTCGAGCACGCCCTGGTCGTGCTCGCCGTCGGCGGCGGCGGCGGTCGCCGCTGCGGGCCCGTGCCAGGTCTTCACCGGCCAGGGCGGGTGAGGGCCGTAGCGCCCGAGCACGGTCTCGTCGGCGTCGCGCAGCGCGTCGTGCAGCAGGGCCGCGCGACGCCACCGCGCCAGCTCGGCCGCCGGCACGCCACGCCCGGCGCCCCACCGCTCGAGCACCGCCACCACCCGGGCGATGTGCTCGATGCGGCCGGCCCCCACGACCGACCAGGGCGGCAGCGCACGGCGGACCTCATCCGGCGACACGGACGTCCCCCTCCAGACCCGCGCCCAGAACCACGTTGTCGATGAGCCGCGTGCCGCCCACCCGGGCCGCCACCGCCAGCACCGATCGTGCGTCCACCGATTCGAGCGGCTCGAGATCGTCCGGGCCGACGCACGCCACGTAGTCCACGGCCAGGCCGGCGCCCTCGAGCACCCGCCGGGCGCTCTCCGCGACGGCGGCCGCTCCGCGCTCGCCTCCCCGGAAGACCGCCGCGCCGCAGGCGAGCGCGCGCGCCAGGGCCGTCGCGGCCGCGCGGGACGACGCGTCCAGGTAGGCGTTGCGCGACGAGAGCGCGAGCCCGTCCGGCTCCCGGACCGTCGGCACCACCACGATCTCGACCGGCAGGTTGAGGTCGCGCACCATCCGCCGGATGAGCGCGGCCTGCTGGAAGTCCTTGCGTCCGAACACCGCCACGTCGGGCTGGACGACGCCGAACAGCTTCAGGACCACGGTCAGCACCCCGGTGAAGTGCCCGGGCCGCGTCGCTCCCTCCAGCCGGTCGGCGGCGGGCCCCGCCACGACCGTGACCTGCGGCGGCTCGGGGTACATCCCTTCGGTCGAGGGCGCCCACAGCACGTCCACCCCGGCGCCGCGCGCCACGGCGCTGTCCCGCGCCAGGTCGCGGGGATAGCGCGCGAAGTCCTCGCCCGGGCCGAATTGCAGCGGATTGACGAACACGCTCATCACCACGAGGTCGGCGCGCCGGCGCGCCTCCGCGATCAGGGCGACGTGGCCTGCGTGCAGCGCGCCCATCGTCGGCACCAGGCCGACGCGCTGCGCGGCGCGACGGGCCTCCCGGGCGTGCGAAGCCATGGCGGACGGCGCCGAGACGGACAGCATCGGGGGGCTAGAAGGAGTGGTCGGCGTCGGGGTACGCGCCGCCGCGCACTTCCTCGCCGAACCGGGCCACCGCGGACCGCACTTCCCCGGCCAGCGATGCGTAGCGCTTGAGGAACTTCGGCTCGAAGCCGTCGTTGAGGCCGAGCAGGTCGGGCAGGACGAGCACCTGGCCGTCGCACGCGGGGCCGGCGCCGATGCCGATGGTCGGGATGCCGCGCGCCGCGGTGATCCTGCCCGCGAGTGCAGCGGGCACCAGCTCCAGCACGAGGCTGAAAGCGCCGGCGCTCTCGAGGGCCGCCGCGTCGCTCTCCAGGCGTCGCGCGGTCTCCTCCTCCCGCCCCTGCACGCGGTAGCCGCCGAGCGCGTGGACCGACTGCGGGGTGAGGCCCAGGTGGCCCATCACCGGAATCCCGATCTCCACCATCGCCTGCACCGTGGCGGCCATCGTCGCGCCGCCCTCCAGCTTCACCGCCTGGGCGCCGGTCTCCTTCATGATCCGGCCGGCGTTGCGCAGCGCCTCCTCGCGGCTCACCTGGTAGCTCAGGAACGGCAGGTCCACCACCAGCAGCGCCCGCTTCACGCCGCGTCGCACCGCGCGGGCATGGTAGATCATCTGCTCGACGGTGGCCGACAGGGTCGAGGGCTCGCCGGCGAGCACCTGGTTCACGGAGTCGCCCACCAGCACGCAATCCACGCCCGCCTCGTCCACCAGCCGGCCGAACAGCGCGTCGTAGGCCGTCACGGTGACGATCCGGCGGCCCGCGGACTTCCAGACGAGGAAGTCGCGGGTCGTGACGGGGGCGTCCTTGGTGGGGGCGGACATCGGTGTGGAACGCTAACAGAGAGCAGCAACGACGGAAAGAGTCGGCAGTGGAGTTGCGAGACGCACAGTTGCGAGTGGTTGGGAGAGGCGAGTCGTGAGGCGGACGGACCGGTTGTCGTTACCGCCCACTCGCCTGCACCCTCCCAGCTCCCAACTCATCACCACTCACACCTCGGCGTCCCGCAACTATCCCGCCTTCTGCGCACTCCCCACGGCCCACCCGGGATCCATCCCGATCTCCTTCAGCTCCCGGATCCAGAACTCGCGATTGGGCAGCTCGGGATGCGGCACCCGCAGATCGCGGAGATCCACGCGCTGGTCCGCGTACAGCACCAGATCGCAGTCGAGCGTCCGCGGTCCCCAGCGCATCGCCCGCACGCGGCCCTCCGCGCGCTCGACGCCGAGCAACGCGTCGAGCAGCGCCCACGGCCCGAGCGCCGTCTCCACCTTGAGCATCTGGTTGAGGTAGGGGCCCTGCGGGACCGGGCCCAGCGGCGCCGTCTCCTCCACGGCGCTGGCGGCCACGACGCGCGTGGCCGTCAGGCGCCCGATCGCGTCCCGGGCCCGGGCCAGGATGGCGGCCCGGTCCCCGAGGTTCGATCCGAGCGCGACCGCCGCGACCGCGCTCAGAACGAGAGCTGCAGGCCGGCGGAGAGGATGGTATCGGCCTTCTTGAACCCCGGCTGCGGCTGGTTGGCGACGTGCACCACGTAGCCGAGCTTGAGGCCCACGTTGTTGGAGATCGGCGCCGCCAGCGCGCTCTCGGTGTTGATCAGCATGTTCTTGGGATTCTCGACGTCCGCCAGGTACTCGACCTTCTGCTCGAAGAACGCCCGGCTGGTGAAGTTGAGCTTGTAGTGCGCGGCCAGCCGCCCGGTCCAGAACTGCTGCACCGGTCCGGCCACACCGGCCTGCTCGATTCGACCGGCGCCGGCTTCGAGGTCCAGGACGCTGGTGGGGCCGGTCAGGACGCCGCAGGCGAGCCCCGCGGCTTCCTCGAACCGTCGCGCGATCCCGGCGAACCGGTTGCGGGTGAAGTCGCCCAGCGCGTAGACCCGGAGCCGCGCGCTCACCGCGCGGTCCGCCCTGAGGCCGGCAATGAGCGTGTTCACGGTCTCCACCCCGCTCGTGTATCCGTTCACGATCGAGAAGGTCTGGGTGAACTTCCACGGCTCGGGCCGGACGACCAGTTGCTCGGCGACGTTCAGCGTGCGGACGCTGGAGTTCCCCGACGTGCTCACGAATCCGAGGTCGATCTGGGTCCGCACCAGCGGGGGCGGCGGTGCGGGTGCGGCGGCCGGCGCAGGCGCCGGAGCCGGCGTCTGCGACCGCGCCACGGCCGGGGCGGCGATGGCCGCGCCCAGCACGAGGAGCCAAAGGCGTTCGTGCATCCCCACTCCGGGAATCAGGCGGTTGGACCGGCTTCCTCCCGGGAGCGCTCGATCACCACTTCGACCGACTCGAGCGGCCCGGGAATCGGGGCGTGCGGCTTGCGGGCGGCCACGCGGACGCGCGCGACGTTGTCGAGCGCCAGCGCCTTGGAGGCCACCAGCTCGCACAAGCCCTCGAGCAGGCGGTGATGGCTGGTGCCCACCGCCTCGGCCACCAGGCGGTAGAGGAGCCGGTAGTCGAGCAGCGCCTTCGGTGAATCGGTGACGCCCACGCGCCGCAGCGACAGGAAGACGGTGACGTCCAGCTCCAGCGGCTGCGGGATGTGCTCTTCGTGCGGCAGCAGGCCGACCAGCGTGTGGAACCGCATCCCCCGCAGCGTGATCGCGTCGTTCGGCATGCAGCAACGGTATGCGGGTCAGCCCCGCGCGTCCAGCGCCGCGCGTACCGAGCGCAGCCACTCCAGCGCGGCGGGAGCGCCGCCCCGGGCCATGCACGCCACCACGGCGCTGCCGATGACCACGCCGTCGGCGAGCCTGGCGACCGCCACCGCCTGCTCGGCCGTGGCGATGCCGAACCCGATCGCGAGGGGGAGCCGGGTCGTCGCCCGCAGGGCCGCGACCTGCGGCGCCAGCGCGGCCGACACGCCCTCGCTCGCGCCGGTCACGCCCAGGCGCGACACCAGGTAGAGGAACCCCTGGCTGCGCGCGGCGATGACGGCCTGGCGCGCGGCGGACGTGGTGGGCGCCACCAGGCGCACCAGCGGGAGACCGGTCGATCCCAGCGCCGATTCGACCGCATCGTCGGCGCCCACGGGGAGATCGGTGATCAGCACGCCGGCCGCGCCCGCGTCGCGGGCCTCGCGCGCGAACCGGGCGGGGCCGCGCGCCAGCACGGGATTGAGGTAGGAAAAGATCACGGTGGGGGCGCCGCGGCCGGCGCGCGCGAGCAGCGCCAGCGCGCCGCCCAGCGTCATGCCGCCGGCGAGGGCGGCGTGCGTGCTGGCCTGGATGGTGGGGCCGTCCGCCACGGGATCGCTCCAGGGCACGCCCAGCTCCACGACGTCCACCCCCGCCGCCGGCGCGCCGCGCAGGAACGCCGTCGTCTCGGCCGGGCTCGGATGGCCGGCGGTCACGTACGCCACCAGGCCCGGCCGTCCGGCCTCGCGGAGCCGGGCCCAGCACGCGGCGAGGAGGCCGGCGGGCGCCGGCTCAGACAAAGTAGTCGGAGACCCGGATGCCGTACTTTTCCGGATTCGAGACCTTGATGATGCTGCGCAGGAAGTTGCCGCCGGCGTCCCGCTCGGAGAGGTCCACGACGTGGCCGGGGTACACCACCGTGCCGGTGGCGTCGGAGACGACCCGCGCCATCGGCCGGTGGAGGAACTCCGGATTGGGATTCGAGGCCGCGACGATCGCCAGCTCGTAGGAATCGAGGATGATCAGCGTGCCCACCGGGTACACGCCGATCAGATTGATGAAGGCCTTCACCAGGATCTGGTCGTAACCGCGCTTGGGGTTCTCGAGCATCTCCTTGAGGACCCCGTCGGGCTGGATCGGCGTCGTCTGGTAGGTGCGCCGGGACGTGGCGGCGTCGAAGCCGTCGGCGACCGCGATGATCTTGGAGAAGATCGACACCTGCCGGGGCCGCAGCGTCTTCGGGTACCCGGTGAGGTCCGACTTCATGTGGTGCTCGTAGGCGGTGATCATGCTGCGGTACGGGATCTCGCCGTAGCCGCGCATCGCGAACAGGGTCAGCACCCCGAGCCAGGGGTGCGCGGTCATGATCCGCCACTCCTCCTCGTCGAGGCTGCCGTCCTTGTTCAGCACCTCCAGCGGCACGCGGGACTTGCCCACGTCGTGGAACAGCGCCGCCATCCCGAGGTCGTAGAGCTGCAGCTTGGTGAGGCCGAGCTTGCGGCCGAGCGCGACCGCGAAGATGCACACGTTGACCGAGTGCGTGAACGTGTAGTCGTCGTAGTCGCGCAGCGTGGTGAGGCCCACCAGCGCCGACTCGGCCGAGAGCACCTGGTCCACGATCGCCTGCACCGCCCGCTTCACCTTCTTCACGCTCGCCGTCCGTCCCATCCGCACGGAGTTGATGACCTCCTTGGTCACCGCGACGGAGCGCTGGTAGGTGCGCTTGGCGTGCTCCTTCGCCCGCTCCTCCTCCTCCTCGCTCGCCTCCGACTCGACGGGCGGCTCGACGACGATGTGGGTGACGCCGCCCTCCTGGAGCTTGGTGATGAGCTCGAAGAAGCGGTTGACCGTCGCGTCGCGCACCGACACGGCCAGCAGCAGCGACAGCAGCGTGGTCCACTCGCGCCGGTCGGCCCCCTCCGAGGCCCGCACCACGCCGACGCCCACGGCCTTGAGGATGCCGAGCACGTGGGAGAAGGAGGCGTAGTTGTCGAGGTCGAGCCGCAGCCGCGTGGCATTCACGAAGATGAACTCGCCGGTGACCCGCAGCTCGATCTCCTTCTCGCGCTCCAGCAGCCCGTTCACCGCGGCGATCAGGTCGTCGAGCGACTTCTGTACCTGGGCGTTCTCGAGCGGGTAGAGCTTGAGCGAGCGCAGCACGGTGTACAGCGCGACCAGGAACGTCCGGCCGGCGCTCCGGATGTACGCGTCCGAGGTCTGGATCGAATCCACCACGGAAGGCCGGCGTCCCGGTTCCGTCATCTCAGCTCCCCGGCGGCAGGCCGCGCAGCGCGCGGCTGACGGCGTTGCGAATCAGCGCCTCCTTCGACCCGGTGGCGCGCTCCAGCGCCTGGCGCGCCGAGGGCGTGCCGATCCGGCCCAGTGCGAGCGCCGCGCACGCGCGGGTCTCCGGGTCCTCCTTGCGCTTGAGGAACCCGCCGCTGTTGAGCATCGCGTCGAGCGCCGCCACGCCCGACTCGCCCACCAGCGAGCCATAGGCCTCGAAGAACGCCATCTTCTCGGTGAGGTCCGCCGCCCGCACCGACTTGCCTTCCACCGCGGCGGTGACCCTGGGCAGCGCGCCCCGGTGCCGGTGCTGCATCAGCACGCGCACCGCCGTCAGCCGCACGTCCCGGTCGGCGTCGTCGAGGGCGCGCTCCAGCCCCTGCAGGGCAGCCGGGGTCGCGAAGTCGGCGAGGGCCTGCACGGCCGCGACGCGGATGGCGGTCTCCTCGTGCCCCAGCGACTGCGCCAGGGCCGCGATCGCCGGCTGGAGCTTGAGCCGGCCGGCCAGCTTCACGGCTTCCAGCGCGACCGCCGGGTCGGCCCCCGCGATGGCGCCCACCAGGTCCGGCACGTGCTCCGCGGCCAGGCGCTGCAGCGACTGCTCGAGCACCACCTTCAGCCGCTGGTTGGTGACCCGCGGCAGCCAGGAGAGCAGCGTGGGCAGGGCCTCGGGCCGCAGCTCCGCGAACAGCTCGCCCAGCTCCTCGGGCGACGGATGGGCGGCGGCCTCGTCGAGCGACTGCAGCAGCTGCGACAGCGCCTCCGGCTGCGACAGCCGGCCGGGCAGATCCGCCAGCGCCTTGCGGTGCTCGGGGAGCAGCTCGCGCGCCCGCTGCAGGACCGTGCGGACCTCGCGCAGCACGTACGCCACCGACAGGAAGTCCCCGGCCCCCAGCAGGTGCGGGAGGAAGCTGTCGAGGATCGAGATCAGCTCGGCGCGGACCGTGGGGAACGGCTGCAGCTCCATCACGTCGAACAGCACCGCGAGCACGCTGCGGCGGAGGTCCTGCGCGTACTCCCGGTTCACTTCCTCCCGGAGCTGAGTGATCTCGCGCTCGTCCAGGAAGTACAGGGTCGTGTCGAACTCGTCGGCCCGCACCAGGCCGGGCCGCGGCGGCGCCTCCTCCTCCACGGCCGCCGCGACCTGGTGCGTCGCACCGGCCGTGGCGGTCAGCTCGTCGGTGGAGGGCAGCTGCATCCCGCCGGCGTCGGTGGCCAGCTCCTGGAAGACGTAGCGGATGCGCTGGAAGTCCTTCTCCCACAGCAGGGTCAGCAGGTCGTCGCTGTCGTCGGGCTGCAGCGTGCGCGCCCGGTGCACGACGTCGAGCAGCCCGAGGATCTCCTCCTGCTCGACCCCGGCGAGGAGGGTGAGCGAGCGCACGCCGTCCTTGAAGAACACCCACGCGAAGCTCTCGCTGCGGGACGGCTGGCTGTAGACGACGTTGCCCTCCCAGTGCAGCTCGCCCTCGAACACGTCCAGCACCAGCTCGTCCTGCGCCTCCCAGATGGGCTTGAACGCGGCGCGCAGGTTCTCGATGGCCTTCTGGTAGACCGGATTGTTGGGGAGGTAGAGCTGGTGGGCGCGCAACCCCTTGGCGAGAGCCTGCATCAGCTCCTCGACCGCCGTCGGCGGCAGCGCCAGCTCGGGAGTCGCACCCATCGTCACTCGGCCCTGCTCTCGAGTGCCGCGGCCGCGGCGACGTCCTTGTCGCCGCGCCCGCTGAGGTTCACTACCACGACCGCACCGGCCTTCCAGCGGCCGGCCTCGCCGAGCACCCACGCCACCGCGTGCGCGCTCTCCAGCGCCGGGATCACGCCCTCCAGCCGGCTCAGCCGCGCGAAGGCGTCGAGCGCGGCGGCGTCGTCCACGGCCACGTAGCGCGCGCGGCCCGCATCCTTGAGCGCCGCGTGCTCCGGGCCGACCCCCGGGTAGTCGAGTCCCGGGGCCACCGAGTGCGCGGGGCTCACCTGCCCGTCGGCGTCCTGGAGCAGGTAGCTCAGGCTCCCGTGCAGCACGCCCGGCCGGCCCGCCAGGAGCGACGCCGAGTGCGTGCCGCCGGCCAGCCCCGTGCCAGCCGCCTCGACCCCGACCAGCTCCACGCCGGCGTCGGCCAGGAACGCCGTCCAGATCCCCAACGCGTTCGAGCCGCCGCCCACGCAGGCCACCACACAGGCAGGAAGCGCGCCGACCCGCTCCAGGCACTGCCGCCGAGCCTCGCGCCCGATCACGGCCTGGAGGTCGCGCACCAGTCGTGGATACGGGTCGGGCCCGACGACGGAGCCGATAATATAGTGCGTGGTCTCCACATTCGTGACCCAATCGCGGATGGCTTCGCTGGTCGCGTCCTTGAGGGTGCGGGTGCCCGAGGAGACCGGCCGGACCTCCGCGCCGAGCAGGCGCATCCGGTACACGTTCAGCGCCTGCCGCGCCATGTCCTCCTCGCCCATGTAGATCACGCACCCGAGGCCGAACCGCGCGCACACGGTCGCCGTCGCCACCCCGTGCTGGCCGGCGCCCGTCTCGGCGATGATGCGCCGCTTGCCCATCCGCCGCGCGAGCAGCACCTGGCCGAGCGCGTTGTTGATCTTGTGCGCCCCGGTGTGGTTCAGGTCCTCCCGCTTCAGCAGCACGCGGGCCCCGACCGCCTCCGAGAGGCGCGGCGCCTCCGAGAGCGGCGTCGGCCTTCCCACGTAGTCCGCGAGCAACCCGTCGTACTCCGCCCAGAACGGCGCGTCGGCGGCGAGCCCATCCCAGGTCGCGGCCAGCTCCTCCAGGGCGCGCATCAGCGTCTCGGGCACGTACCGCCCGCCGTACGCACCGAACCGCCCGGTCACGGCGCGCGCTCCGCGCGGCCGCGCCGCTCCACCCCGACGAGCGAGCCGAGCGCCGCGCCCGGATCCGCCGCGCCCGAGATCGCGGTGCCCACCAGCACGGCATCGGCCCCGCGCGCCGCCACCCGCTCGACGTCGCCGCGCGTCGCCAACCCGCTCTCCGCCACGGCCACCACTTCCCCGGGTATCCGCGGGATCAGCCGCTCCACCAGCGCGGCGTCCATCGCGAGCGTGTCCAGGTCGCGCGCGTTGACGCCCAGGGCCGCCGGTCGCGCCGCCAGCGCGGGCATCAGCTCGCTGTCCGCGTGCACTTCCACCAGACAGGCCAGGCCGAGGCCGCGCGCCACGTCGGCCAGCTCGGCCAGCCGCTCGCCGGGCACCACGCGCGCAATGAGCAGGACCGCGGCTGCTCCCGCAGCCCGTGCCTCGTAGAGCTGCGCCGGATCGAGCAGGAAGTCCTTCCGCAGCACCGGCACGCGCACCGCCGCGGCCACGCGCACGAGATCCTCCAGCGACCCGTCGAAGTGCCGCGGCTCCGTCAGGACCGACAGGGCGGCCGCGCCCGCCTCGGCCAGCCGGCGCCCCAGGGCCGCCACGTCGCCCGCGACCGCCGCCCCGAGCCGGCCCGCCGATGGCGAGCGGCGCTTGATCTCCGCGATCACCGCCACCCGCCCTCCGGCCGCGAGCGAGGCCACGAAATCGGGCGGGTCCGGCGCCCGGGCCGCCTCGCGCTCGAGCCGCGGGCGCTCCCCACGCGCGGCGGCAGCCCGCCGTTCCGCCTCCCGCAGGATCCCGGGCAGCACCCCAGCTTGTGCTTCGGCTTTCATTCGGCTAGCTTGTTTTCGGCGTATGTTCGGGGAAGCCGTCCGTCCCGGCCCGGAAGGAGCCATGGTACCGCTCACCAAGCGTCAGCGCGAGATCCTGGACTATCTGACCGGCTACATCGGAGACCACGGCTTCGCGCCGAGCTTCGAGGAAATCGCCTCGGCGATGAAGTACGCGTCCCTCGCCACGGTCCACGAGCATCTCACCAATCTCGAGCGCAAGGGCGTGATCCGCCGCGCGTACAACGAGAGCCGGTCCATCGAGGTGCTCTCCAGGGCGCGCGCCCCCGGCGTGGTCGAAGTGCCGCTCCTCGGCGCCGTCGCGGCCGGCGAGCCCATCGAGGCCGTCCAGGAGCAGGAATCGATCACCCTGCCCGAGGAGATGCTCCCGGCCACGGGCCCGAACTACGTCCTCCGGGTGCGCGGCGACTCGATGATCGACGAGCAGATCCGTGACGGGGACTACGTCGTCGTCACCAGCCGCAACAGCGCGCGGAACGGGGAGATGGTCATCGCGCTCCTGCAGGGCACGCACGCCACCGTGAAGAAGTTCTACCGCGAGAAAAGCGGCTGGATACGGCTGCAGCCCGCGAACGCCGCCGTGGAGCCGATCGTCGTTCACGAGGACGACGTCACGATCCAGGGCGTCGTGGTAGGCGTGATCCGCAAGTACTAGCCTCACCGCTCGGCGCGCAGCCGCTCGAGCACCGCCAGCGCCGCGCCCGACTCCAGGGCGTCGGCCGCACGGGCGACCGCCTGCTCCCACTGCTCTGCGACGCCGGCGGCCACCAGGGCCGCCGCGGCGTTGATCACGACGGCGCTCCGGCGCACCGTCCGGTCCTTCCCCGCGAGGATGGCGGTCACGATCCGGGCGTTGTCCTCCGGGCTTCCTCCGGCCAGCTCCTTCGCGTCCCCCGTCTCGAGGCCGAACCGCTCCGCGTCGAGCGTCCAGTGCCTCACGCGGCCGGCCACCACCTCGTGGACCTCGGTCTGGCCGAGGCCGGGCGGCGCGATCTCGTCCAGGCCCGCGCGCCCGTGCACGACCAGGGCGCGCTGCGCGCCGAGGAGGCCCAGGGTGTCGGCCATCAGCCGCGCGCGCTCGGGATCGGCGACGCCGGCCACCTGGCGCAGCGCGCCGGCCGGGTTGGCCAGGGGGCCGATCAGGTTCATGATGGTCGTCAGGCCCAGCTCGCGCCGCACCGGGCCGACGTGCCGCATCGCGGGATGGAACAGGGGCGCGAACAGGAACACCATTCCGCAGCGCTCCAGCACGCCGGCGGCGCGCGACGGGTCGAGCTCGATCTCGACGCCCAGCGCCTCGAGCACGTCGGCGCTGCCCGAGCGCGAGGTGAACGAGCGGTTGCCGTGCTTCACGACGCGCGCGCCGGCTCCTGCCGCGACCAACGCCGCCCCGGTGGAGATGTTGAAGGTCCCGATCGCGCCGCCGCCGGTGCCGCAGGTGTCCACCAGGGCTTCCGGCGCGCCCGCGTCGATGCGCACCATCGCCGCGCGCAGCGCGAGGGCGGCACCCTCGAGCTCCGGGGCCGTTTCGCCCTTGACGCGGAGCGCGACCAGCAGCGCGGTGGTCTGCACCGGCGTCGCCTCGCCCGCCATCACCTGGCCGAACGCCTGGGACGCGAGCGAGGCCGGGAGGTCGCGGCGCTCGGCGAGCATGCCGATGGCGCGGGAGACGGGATCGGTGGGGGGCATCGGTCGCGCGTGCGCTCGTGGTCTCGGAGTTCGGTGGAAGGCCCCGGCGAGCGAGGTCGCCGGAGCCGTGCTTTCTCAAATAGAACAAGCACTTGCGTCGCTTGACCACCCCCCGAGCCGCGGCTAGGTTTGGCGCACATGGCGGCGCGGCCGACCCTCTTGCTGCTGCAGTACGACGGCGGGGCATTTGCGGGGTGGCAGCGTCAGCCGGCAGCGCGCACGGTCCAGGGCGACGTCGAGGACATCCTGGCGCGACTCCTGGGCAGGCCAACGCCGGTGATCGGGGCCGGACGCACGGACGCCGGGGTGCATGCCACAGGTCAGGCGGCGGCGGCGATGGTCCCCGAGCGGTGGACACCGCAGGACCTGGTGCGCGCGATGAATGCACTCCTACCCTCCGACATCTGGATCGCGTCGGCGTCCCGCATGGTCGCCGGCTTCAACCCGCGGCGCCACGCGGTCGAGCGCACCTACTGCTACCGCATCGGCACCGATGCGGCGGCGCGCTCGCCGTTCCGGTGGCGCTACGAGTGGGGCCTCGCCGGCCCGCTCGACGCGGCGCTGCTCGCGGCGGCGGCCCGCCAGCTCGTGGGCGAGCACAGCTTCCTCGCCCTCTCGGCCAAGGGCCCGGAGCGCGCGCACTGGCGCTGCAAGGTGCTGGAGGCGCTGTGGCTCCGGCGCGAGCAGGCGGAGGGGCTGGAGTTCTGGATCACCGCCGACCGGTTCCTGCACCACATGGTGCGGTTCGTGGTCGGCCTGATGGTGGACATCGCGCGCGGCCGGCGGCCGCTGGGCGACCTGCGCCGGCTGCTCGCGGCCCGGGACAACCGGGAGGCCTCGCCCCCGGCTCCCGCGCACGGCCTGTTCCTGGTGGGCGTGCGCTATCCGAAGCACCTCTACGTCACGGTCTCATGAAGATCTATCTCGACACCGCGAAGCTCGAAGACATCCGCTGGGCTGCCGCCGCGGGGCTCATCGACGGCGTGACCACGAACCCGAGCCTGCTGGCCAAGGTCGCGGGCGAGGCGGATCCGCGGGCGCTGCTGGTGGAGATCTGCCGCACCGTCGAGGGCCCCGTCTCCGCCGAGGTGGTCGCGGTGGACGCCGAGGGGATGTACCGCGAGGGCAAGGAGCTGGCGAAGCTCGCGGAGAACGTGGTGGTCAAGATCCCGATGATCGAGGAGGGACTGACCGCGATCCGGCGGCTCTCCGGCGACGGCATCCCGGTCAACGTGACGCTCGTCTTCTCGGCGATGCAGGCGCTGCTCGCGGCCAAGGCGGGAGCAGCCTACGTGAGCCCGTTCGTCGGCCGGCTCGACGACGTCGGGCACGAGGGGATGGAGGTCGTCCGTCAGATCCGCACCGTGTTCCGCAACTACGACATCGAGACCGAGCTGCTGGCGGCGTCGCTCCGGCACCCGCTGCACGTGTTGCAGGCCGCGCTGGCGGGGGCGGACATCGGCACGATGCCGCCGGCCGTGCTCCGGCAGCTGCTGCTGCACCCGCTCACCGACCGCGGCCTCGACCAGTTCCTCAACGACTGGAGCAGGCTCGCGGCACGCGCCAAGGCGGAGGAGCCCACGCCGTGAGGACCGCCCCGATGGTCGCCGCCGCGCTGGCGGCGCTGGGCTGCGCCGGACGGCTGGCGGCGCAGCAGCAGCCTTACGACGTGGTGGGCGCCGGCCGGCATTCGGCGCTGAGCGTCGCGGCCGCCCGCGTGGGCCCCGCGGTCGTGAGCGTGAACGTCGTGCGGCGCGAGCGCACCCTGCCCCGCACCGTGTTCGACCTGTTCTTCCTGCCCCCCGGCTCGGAGCGGGTGGTCCAGGGCCTCGGCTCCGGGTTCATCGTCACCGCCGACGGCATGATCATCACCAACCAGCACGTGGTGACGGGGGCCGACTCGATCGTCGTGACGCTGCGCGACGGCCGCAACTTCCCCGCCCGGCTGCTGGGCGAGGACGCGCGCACCGACGTCGCGGTCGTCAAGATCGAGGGCAGCGACTTCCCGGTGGCGCGCATCGGCCGCACCGGCGACCTCGCGACCGGCGACTGGGTGGTCGCGATCGGCAATCCGTACGGCTTCCTGCTCGGCAACAGCGAGCCCTCGGTGACCGCGGGCGTCGTGAGCGCCCTCAAGCGCTCGGTGGTGCCCTCCGCCGGCCAGCCGGGCCTGTACGTGGACATGATCCAGACCGACGCGGCGATCAACCCGGGCAACTCCGGCGGGCCGCTGGTCGACGCGGCGGGCGAGGTGGTCGGCGTCAACTCGTTCATCCTCTCCGAGTCGGGCGGCAACGTCGGCCTCGGCTTCGCGATCCCGATCGAGCGGGCGATGCGCGTGGCCCGCGACCTCAGAGCGTACGGCCGCGTGCGCCGCGGCTGGACCGGCGTCCAGATCGCGGAGCCGAGTGCCACCTCCGACGCGTGGCGGCGCCAGGTGGGCGTGGTGGTGCAGCACGTCGCGCCCGGCAGTCCGGGGGACCAGGCCGGGATCGCCGAGGGCGACACCATCATCCGGGTCGGCAGCCGGCCGGTGCGCAACTACCTCGACTGGGAGGCGTCGCTCCTCGACCTCGACGTGGGCGACACGCTCCACGTCGCGCTGCGCCGCACGGGAGGGATCTCCCTCGCGACGGTCCGCGCCTCGGACCTGCCGTCCGAGCGGGCCCAGCGGGTCACCCTGGGCGACCTGGAGCTGGTGACCGTCACGCCGGCCATCCAGGCGGAGCGCCAGCTGCGGAACTCGTACGGCGCCCTGGTGGTGAGCGCGGGCCCGGAGTCGCAGCAGACTCTGGGCCTGCAGGCCGGCGACGTGGTCCTGCGGATCAACAACGAGGACATCACCGACGCGGAGCAGGTGCGGAAGGTCATCGCCTACTTCCGCAATCGCGGCGAGGTGACGCTGTGGTTCGACCGGCACGGCCAGTACAACTGGGTCCAGTTCTGAGCGCGGCGTGAGCGACCAGGAGCGCTACGTCTCGCCGCTGGCCACCCGCTACGCCTCCCCGGCGATGCAGCGCCTGTGGGGCGCGGCGACCCGCATCGGCCTGTGGCGGCGCCTGTGGATCGCGCTGGCGGAAGCCGAGCGCGAGCTGGGGCTCGCGATCCCGGCCGAGGCGATCGAGCAGATGCGCGCCCACGCCGACGAAGTGGATTTCGAGCGGGCCGCGGAGTACGAGGGCCGCTTCCGCCACGACGTGATGGCCCACGTCCACGCCTTCGGCGACGTCGCCCCGGCGGCGCGGCCGTTCATCCACCTCGGCGCGACGTCGGCGTTCGTCACCGACAACGCCGACCTCCTGCTGCTGCGCGAGGCGCTGCGGCTGGTGGAGCTGCGCCTGGGCGCCGTGCTCCGCGCGTGGCGCGGCGTCGCGGCCCGCCATCGCGCGGTCCCGACGCTGGCCTACACGCACCTGCAGCCCGCCCAGCTCACCACGGTGGGCAAACGCGCGGCGCTGTGGATGCAGGGCTTCGCGGCCGACCTGGCGGAGGTGCGGCACCGCCGTGAGGACCTCGCCCTGCTCGGCTGCAAGGGCACCACCGGGACCCAGGCCTCGTTCCTCGACCTGTTCGGGGGCGACCACGACAAGGTCCGCCGGCTCGACCGGTGCATCGCCGAGAAGATGGGCTTCGCGCGCGTGGTGCCGATCAGCGGCCAGACATATCCGCGCAAGGTGGACGCGCAGGTGCTGTCGGTGCTCGCGGGCGTCGCGCAGTCGGCGGCCAAGTGCGCGGCCGACCTGCGGCTGCTGCAGCACCTCGGCGAGGTGCTCGAGCCCTTCGAGGCCGAGCAGGTGGGGTCGTCCGCGATGGCTTACAAGCGCAACCCGATGCGTGCCGAGCGGATCGCGTCGCTGGCGCGCTACGCGATGCACCTGCCCGCCAACGCCGAGGAGACCGCGGCCCAGCAGTGGTTCGAGCGGACGCTCGACGACAGCGCGAACCGGCGGGTGGTGCTCCCGGAGGCGTTCCTGGCGGTGGACGCGATCCTGGTGCTGATGGCGGACGTGGCCTCCGGCCTCGAGGTGCGGGAGGCGGTGATCGGCCGGCACGTCGCCCGCGAGCTGCCGTTCATGGCCACCGAGCGCTGCCTGATGCTGGGGGTCAAGGCCGGCGGCGACCGGCAGAGCCTGCACGAGGTGGTGCGGCGCCACAGCCTCGCCGTGGCGAAGGCCGTGGCCGAGCAGGACGCGCCGAACGACCTGCTGGAGCGGCTCGCGGCCGACCCGGCCTTCCGCGCGGTGCCGGTCGCCGAGGTGGCGCGCTCCCTGGCGCCGGCGGCGTTCGTCGGCCGGGCACCGGAGCAGGTGGACGAGTTCCTGCGCGACGTGATCGATCCCCTGGTGGCGGGCCTGCCCGAGGCGCCGCCCGCGGAGGTGAAGGTATGACGGTGACGATGCGGAGCGACCTGCCGCTGCCCCTCGAGCGCCGCGGCAAGGTGCGCGAGGTGTACCGCGTGGACGACGGGCGGCTGCTGATCGTGGCCAGCGACCGCATCAGCGCCTTCGACGTGGTGTTGGGCGAGCCCGTCCCGCACAAGGGCGAGGTGCTGACCCAGCTCAGCGCCTTCTGGTTCGCCCGCCTCGCCGCCGCGGTACCGCACCACTGCCTGACGGCGGACGCAGCCGAGATCGTCGCCGCGGTGCCCGCGCTCGGCACCCACCGGGCCGCGCTGGCGGGCCGGGCGATGCTGGTGCGCCGCAGCGAGCCGGTCCCGTTCGAGTGCGTGGTGCGCGGCTACATCTCGGGCTCGGCGTGGAAGGAGTACCGCCAGTCCGGCACGCTGGCCGGCGAGCCCATGCCGGCGGGACTCAGCGAGTCGGACCGGCTGCCCGAGCCCATCTTCTCCCCGGCGACCAAGGCCGAGGTCGGGCACGACGAGAACGTCACGTTCGATCAGGTGGCCGAGGCGCTCGGCGACCGGCTCGCCGGCGAGCTGCGGGAGCGCTCGCTGGCCCTGTACGGCGAGGCGCAGGCGTTCGCCGCCGCCCGCGGCATCATCATCGCCGACACCAAGTTCGAGTTCGGCCGCTCCGCCGACGGGCGGCTGGTGCTGATCGACGAGGTGCTGACCCCGGACTCGTCGCGCTTCTGGCCGGCGTCGGGCTACCGCCCGGGCCGGGGACAGCCCAGCTTCGACAAGCAGCCGGTCCGCGACTACCTGGAGGGACTGCGGCGCGCCGGCACCTGGAACGGCGAGGCCCCGGCCCCGCCGCTCCCGGCCGAGGTGGTGCGCGCCACCACCGACCGGTACCGCGAGATCTTCCGCCGTCTGACCGAGTCCACCGTGGAGGCATCGTGATGCGCATCGCGCCCGAGGGATGGCCGTTCATTCGAGTGGCGCTCGCTCTGGACGCGGCGCTCGCCGTCGTGTGGTACTCGTGGCCGGGCTGGACCTGGCTGCTGCTCGCGGTGGGGATCGTCCTGACGGCGTGGGTCGCGGCCTTCTTCCGCGATCCCGAGCGCACGGGGCCGCGCGGCGAGGGGGTGGTGATCGCGCCGGCCGACGGCCGGGTGTGCAGCATCGCCCAGGTGGACGAGCCGATGTATCTTCACCACCAGGCGACCCGCATCTCCATATTCATGAGCGTGTTCGACGTGCACGTGAACCGGCTCCCGGTTTCCGGAGAGGTCGAGGTGGTCCATTACAACCCCGGGGAGTTCACCGTGGCGAGCCACGACAAGGCGTCGCTGGTGAACGAGCAGTCGTCGGTGGGCATCCAGACGCCCCGCGGGCAGGTGCTGGTGCGGCAGATCGCGGGCAGCATCGCGCGCCGCATCGTGACCGACGTGGGGCCGGGCGACCGCGCGGAGCAGGGCGCACGGTTCGGGATGATCCGGTTCGGGTCGCGGGTGGACGTATTCCTCGAACCGTCGGCCGCCGTGAAGGTGGAGCTGAACCAGACCGTGCGCGCCGGCGAGACGGTGCTCGCGGAGCTGCGCGCGTGACCGCGCCGCGGCCCCGCCCGCGCGGCATGCGGCGGGCCATCGTCATCCTGCCGAGCGCCTTCACGTCGGGCAACCTGTTCTTCGGCGTGTGGTCGATCATCGAGTCGGCGCGCGGCGCGTTCGCCACCGCGGCGTGGTTCATCGTCGTGGCCGCGGTGCTCGACCTGCTGGACGGCCGCGTCGCGAGGATGAGCCGCACCGGGAGCACCTTCGGCGCGGAGCTGGACTCGCTGGTGGACATCGTCTCGTTCGGCGTCGGGCCCGCGATGCTGGTCTACTTCTGGCGGTTCCACACCGGCGACTGGGGATGGCTGGTGTCGTTCATCTACGTCCTGGCGGCGGCGCTGCGGCTCGCGCGGTTCAACGTGATCCAGGCCGGCCAGGCCAAGACCCACTTCATCGGCCTGTCCTCGCCGGTGTCGGGCATCACGCTCGCGTCGTCGTACACCTTCACGCAGACGTCCTGGTTCGCCCATGACCTCGGCTTCGTGCCGGTGCCGCAGCTCGTGGTGCTGCTGACCATCGTGCTGGCGCTGCTGATGGTGAGCCAGGTGCCCTACCCCGTCTTCCCGAAGGTGGGCCTGCGCAGCTGGCGGGGCCGGGTGTCGCTGGCGGGGCACGTGGCCGCGGTGGCGCTGGCCCTGTACTACCCCGAGTACTTCTTCTTTCCGGCGGGCCTCGGGCTCATCACGTTCGGGCTGGTGCGGGCCGTGTTCCTCGGGCTGCTGGACCGGCTCCCCGAGCGCGACCCGATGCGGGACGACGACGAGGACGAGACCCGCCAGGTCGAGTACGACCTTGCGCCGGGCCGCATGCGCTTCCACCTCGGCCGGCGCCGCCATCGCGGCGGGCCGCGGCCGGGAGCCGGCGCGCTGTGAGCCGGTTCCTCGCCCGGGTGCGGGTGATGCCGCGGCCCTCGATCCTCGATCCGCAGGGCCAGGCGGTGTCCCACGCGCTCGGCGAGCTGGGCTTCGGCGGCGTGGGCGACGTGCGCATCGGCCGCGCCGTGGAGCTGCTGCTCGACGCCGCCTCGCCCGACGCCGCGCGCGAGGGCGCGCTGCGGATGTGCGAACGGCTGCTGGCCAATCCGGTGACGGAGGACTACGTGCTCGAGACGGTGGAGCCCGCCCCGTGAAGGTCGCCGTGGTGCGCTTCCCCGGCTCCAACTGCGACGCGGACGCGTGGCACGCGGCCCGGGCGGCGGGAGCGGAGGCCGTCTACGTCTGGCACCGGTCCGCCGACCTCGGCGGCGCGGACGTGGTGGTGCTGCCGGGCGGCTTCTGCTACGGCGACTACCTGCGCCCCGGCGCCATCGCGCGCTTCTCGCCCGTGATGCGCGCCGTGGCCGCGCACGCGGCCGCGGGCCGGCCGGTGCTCGGCATCTGCAACGGATTCCAGGTGCTGTGCGAGGCCCGCCTGCTGCCGGGCGCCCTGGCGCGGAACAGCGGCCTGTCGTTCGTCTGCCGGCCGGTCACCGTGCGGGTGGAGTCCGACGCGACGCCGTTCACGGCGCGCTACGACCGCGGCCAGCTGCTCACCATGCCGGTCGCGCACGGCGACGGCCGCTACGTGGCGGACGAGGCCACTTTGGACCGCCTGGAGCGCGAGGAGCGCGTGGTGTTCCGCTACGCCGGCGGCAATCCCAACGGCGCGATGCGGGACATCGCGGGTATCACCAACGAAGGGCGCAATGTGGTTGGCCTGATGCCGCACCCGGAGCGGGCGTCGGACGCGCTGCTCGGCTCCGACGACGGTGCGGCCATGTTCGCGCTGGCGGGCGTCGCGGCCGGCGTATGAGGAGGGAGCCATGAGACAGGGCACCATCTGGACGGCCGTGGCGGCCGCGGCGCTGTGCGCCGCCCCGCTGGCGGCCCAGGACACCACCAGCGCACCCGCCAAGCCCGACACGGCGGCCGCGCCGGCCGCGCCCGCCGACACCACGGCGCAGGCCGCTCCCGCCGCCCCCGCCGCCCCCGCCGCTCCGGCCGACTCGGCCGGCGCCGTGAAGCCGGGGATGAGCGAGGCCGACGTCCGCGCCCGCTGGGGCGACCCCGTCACCGTGCGGCGGATGAACGACTGGACCTACCTCTTCTATCGCAACGGGCGGGAGCGCGAGGTGGGGTTCTACGACGTCGTCTTCCTGCAGGGCGGCCAGGTGGTGGACGCGATCGTGCGGTCGGAGAGCCACGTGTACGCCGGCCAGAGCAGCTCGCCCGAAGGGCGGACACCCGTGTTCACGCCGCCCGACCCCGCGGCGGCCGACAGCGCGGGCGCCGTGACCGGCGTGCGGGTCAAGCCCAGCCAGTGACGGCGCGTCCCCGCCCCGGGGATCCCCCCGTCACCCCGGAGCTGGTCCGCCAGCACGGCCTCACTTCCGAAGAGTTCGAGCGCATCCGGTCGCTCCTGGGCCGGGAGCCGACCTACGTCGAGCTGGGCATCTTTTCCGCGCTGTGGAGCGAGCACTGCGCGTACAAGCACTCGCGCCCGGTGCTCAAGGCCTTCCCGACCCAGGGCCCGCAGGTCCTCCAGGGCCCCGGCGAGAACGCCGGGGTCGTGCGGATCGGCGAGGGCTGGGCCGTCGCCTTCAAGATGGAATCGCACAACCACCCGTCGGCCGTGGAGCCGTACCAGGGCGCAGCCACGGGCGTCGGCGGCATCCTGCGCGACATCTTCACCATGGGCGCCCGGCCCATCGCCGTGCTGGACTCCCTGCGCTTCGGTCCGCTGGAGCGGGACCGGCAGCGCTATCTGATGAAAGGGGTGGTCCGCGGCATCGGCGACTACGGCAACTGCGTCGGCGTCCCGACGGTGGCCGGCGAGGTCGCCTTCGACGCGGCGTACGAGGGCAACCCCCTGGTGAACGCGATGTGCGTCGGGCTGCTCCGCGAGGACGAGCTGATCCGGGCCCGCGCCGCCGGCCCCGGCAACCCGATCATCGCCGTGGGCGCGCGCACCGGGCGCGACGGCATCCACGGCGCGTCGTTCGCCTCCGAGGAGCTGTCGGCGAAGAGCGAGGCGCGCCGGCCCCAGGTCCAGGTGGGCGACCCGTTCACCGAGAAGCTGCTGGTGGAGGCGTCGCTCGAGCTGATCCGGTCGGGGCACATCGTGGCGATCCAGGACATGGGCGCGGCGGGCCTCACGTCCAGCTCGGCCGAGATGGCGGCCCGCGGCGGCGTCGGGGTGGAGATCGACGCCAGGCTCGTGCCGACGCGCGAGAGCGGGATGACCCCGTACGAGGTCCTGCTGTCCGAATCGCAGGAACGGATGCTGGTAGTGGCGCGCCGCGGGCGGGAGCGCGAGGTCGACGCGATCTGCCGGACCTGGGAGCTGGGCAGCGCCGTCATCGGCCACGTGACCGACGACGGGATGTACCGCGTGCGCTGGGGCGACGACGTCGTGGCGGAGATCCCGGGCCGCGACCTGGTGGATCGCGCGCCGGTCTATCACCCCGAGGCGCGCGAGAGCGCCGAGGTCGCGGCCCGCCGCGCGCGGCCGCTGCCGCCGCTCCCGCCCGGCCAGGACCTCGGCGAGGTGCTCGAGCGGCTGCTCGACCTGCCGACCATCGCCTCCAAGCGCTGGGTGTACGAGCAGTACGACACGTCGGTGCAGACCAATACGGTCTTGGGGCCCGGCGGCGACGCCGCCGTCCTGCGGGTGCGCGGCAGCCGCCTGGGCATCGCGGTGAGCTGCGCGGCCAGCGGGCGCTACGTCTGGCTCGACCCGTACGAGGGCGGCAAGGCGGCGGTTGCCGAGGCCGCGCGCAACCTCGCGGTGACGGGGGCGCGGCCGCTGGGCATCACCGACTGCCTGAACTTCGGCAATCCCGACAAGCCGGAGGTGTTCTACCAGTTCCGCGAGGCGTGCCGCGGCATCGCGGACGCGTGCCGCGCGCTGGACACGCCGGTCACGGGCGGCAACGTCTCGTTCTACAACGAGAGCCCGTCGGGGGCGGTGCTGCCGACGCCGGTGGTGGGCATGGTCGGCGTGCTGGCGGACGCCGCGGCCCGCGTGCCGGCGCCGTTCCAGCGTCCGGGCGACGCGATCCTGCTCCTGGGGCGGCTGCGCGGCGAGCTGGGGGCGTCGCAGTATCTTTCCCTGCTGACGGGTGAGGTCTTCGGGCAGCCCCCGCGCGTGGATCTCGCCGCCGAGCGGGCCCTGGTGGAGTGCCTGGTGGCGTGCGCCGGCCGCGGCCTGCTGGCTTCGGCGCACGACGTCGCGGAGGGCGGCTTCGCGGTGGCCCTGGCCGAGAGCGCGGCGCTGGCGCTGCTGGGCGCCGACGTGCGCCTGGAGCCGGAGCGCGAGGGCGCCGGCGCCGCCGCCCTGCTGTTCGGCGAGGACCAGGGCGTCGTGGTGGCCAGCGCGCCTGCCGACCGGGCCGCGGCCGTGGCGGATCTGGCGGCGCGCCACGGCGTGCCGTGCCGGGCCATCGGGACGGTGGGCGCGAGCGGGGGCGACGTGACGATCCGCGTCGGAAGCGAGCAGGTCGTGCGGCCGGTGGCGCGGCTGCGCCGGATCTACGAGGACGCGCTGCCGCGGCGGCTCAACGGCGCCGGCGGCACGCAGCTTGCGCGAGGCAACTAGGCTCGATGTGCGGCATCATCGGCGTATCGAATCATCCTGAGGCGGCGCGGCTGGCCTATCTCGGCCTGTACGCGCTCCAGCATCGCGGCCAGGAGTCGGCCGGCATCGTGTCGGTGGACGACGCGGGCGTGGCGCGCACCCATCGCGGCATGGGCCTGGTGTCCGACGTCTTCTCCGAGGGCGTGCTGGAGAGCTTCGAGGGCACGACCGCCATCGGCCACACCCGCTACAGCACGGCGGGCTCCAGCGTCCTCGCCAACTCGCAGCCGGTGCTGGTCCGGTTCAGCGGCGGGACCCTCGCACTCGCCCACAACGGGAACCTCACCAACGCGGCCGAGCTGAGGCGCGAGCTGGTGGACGGCGGCAGCATCTTCGGCTCGACGATGGACTCGGAGATCCTGGTCCACCTCATCGCCCGCTCGCGCCACGACGATCCGGCGGACCGGATCCGGGACGCGCTGTCCCGGGCGGAGGGCGCCTACTCGCTGGTGATCACCGTCAACGGCCAGCTGTACGCCATCGTCGATCCGCGCGGCTTCCGGCCCCTGATGCTCGGCAAGGTGGGCGACGCCCCGGTGGTGGCCTCGGAGAGCTGCGCGCTGGACATCGTGGGCGCGCGTACCGTGTGCGAGCTGGAGCCGGGATCGTTCGTGTGCATCGACGGCGGCCGGATCGACTACCTCGAGCCGCTCCCGGAGCGGGCGCCGGCCCACTGCGTCTTCGAGCTGGTGTACTTCTCGCGGCCCGACAGCCTCATCTTCGGCGAGAGCGTGGATCAGTTCCGGCGCAGCCTCGGCCGCCAGCTGGCGCGCGAGCAGCCCGCGCCCGGCTGCGACTGCGTGTTCTCCGTGCCGGACTCGTCGAACGCGGCCGCGCTCGGGTTCTCCGACGAGTCGGGCATCCCGCTCGAGCACGCCCTCATCCGCAACCACTACGTGGGGCGGACGTTCATCCACCCCGCGCAGGCGGGACGCGACGCCAAGGTCAAGATCAAGTACAACCCGGTGCGCGAGGTGCTGTCCGGCCGGAAGGTCGTCGTCGTGGACGACTCCATCGTGCGGGGCACCACCAGCCGCGGTCTGGTGGAGATGATCCGGCGCGCGGGCGCGAGCGAGGTGCATTTCCGGGTGGCGTCGGCCCCGATCGTCGGGCCGTGCTACTACGGCATCGACACGCCCGACCGCGACGAGTTGATCGCGGCCACGCACTCCATCGAGGAGATCCGCGCGTTTCTCGGCGTGGATTCGCTCGGGTACCTGTCGCGCGAGGGCATGCTCGCCGCCGGGACCCGCGATGCGGGCCGTTTCTGTGATGCCTGTTTCTCCGGGCATTACCCCACGCCCGTGCCGGCCGAGGCCGCCAAGCTGCGCCTCGAGGCCGGGCTCGAACCTACCCACAAGGGTCCGTCATGAGTCGCTACGTCTACTCCTTCGGCGCGGGTCGCGCCGACGGCTCCGCCAAGATGAAGAACGTGCTCGGCGGCAAGGGCGCCAACCTCGCCGAGATGACCAACCTCGGCATCCCGGTGCCCCCCGGCTTCACCATCAGCGCCGAGCTGTGCAACGCCTACATCGCCAACCAGACCTACCCGCCGGAGCTGAAGGGCGAGGTACAGGCCGCGCTGAAGAAGGTCGAAGCGGTGATGGGCCGCACGTTCGGGGCGGCGACCAAGCCGCTGCTGGTGTCGGTGCGCTCCGGGGCCGCGGTGTCGATGCCGGGGATGATGGACACCATCCTGAACCTGGGGATGAACGACGCGGTCGCCGCCGCGCTCGCCCAGGAGACCGGCAACCCGCAGTTCGCCTACGACGCCTACCGGCGCTTCGTGCAGATGTACGGCGACGTCGTGCTGGGCCTCAAGGGCAGCCGCAGCCCGTTCGAGCCGCTGCTGGCCGCGAAGAAGAAGGCGAAGAAGGTCGAGCGCGACATCGACCTGCCGGCCGAGGACCTCCGGGCCCTGGTCGGCGAGTACAAGGCGGCGCTCAAGAAGCTCCTGCCCTCCGGGTTCCCCGAGGAGCCCGAGGCCCAGCTGTGGGGCGCGATCGAGGCGGTGTGGCGTTCGTGGATGGGCGACCGCGCGGTGGCCTACCGGCGCATCCACCACGTGCCGGAGACCCTGGGCACCGCCGTCTCGGTGATGGCGATGGTGTTCGGCAACTTCGGCGAGGACTCGGGTACGGGGGTGGCGTTCACCCGCGACCCTTCGACCGGGGAGAAGCGGTTCTTCGGCGAGTTCCTGGTCAACGCGCAGGGCGAGGACGTGGTGGCCGGCATCCGCACGCCGGAGCCCGTCGAGCTGATGGCGAAGAAGTTCCCGCCCGCCTACCAGCAGCTGGTGGACACCTACCAGCGGCTCGAGAAGCACTACCGCGACATGCAGGACCTCGAGTTCACGGTCGAGCGCGGCAAGCTGTTCCTGCTGCAGACGCGGAACGGGAAGCGCACCGGCGCGGCGGCCGTGCGCGTCGCGGTGGACATGGTGGGCGAGAAGATGCTCACCGAGCAGGAGGCGCTGCTCCGCGTCTCGCCGGACGCCCTGGACCAGCTGCTCCACCCGATGGTGGACCCGGCGGCGCCGTGCACCGTGCTGGCGACCGGGCTGCCGGCCTCGCCGGGCGCGGCGGCCGGCCAGGTCGTGTTCGAGGCCCACGAGGCGTTCGATTGGGCCAAGGACGGCAAGGCGGTGGTGCTGGTGCGGGCCGAGACCTCGCCCGAGGACATCAAGGGCATGGCCGCGGCCAAGGGGATCCTGACGGCGCGCGGCGGGATGACGTCGCACGCGGCGGTGGTGGCGCGCGGGATGGGCAAGTGCTGCGTGGTGGGCGCCAAGGCCGTCGAGGTGGACGAGGCGGCCGGCGTGTTCCGCGCCAACGGCCGCACCGTCAAGCGCGGCGACTGGGTCACCCTCGACGGCTCGACCGGCCGGGTGATCGACGGGCAGGTCAAGCTGGTCGAGCCGAAGCTCTCCGGCCAGTTCGCGCAGTTCATGCAGTGGGCCGACCGCGAGCGGACGATCAAGGTGCGCACCAACGCCGACACGCCGCTCGACGCGCGGCGGGCGCGGGAGTTCGGCGCCGAGGGGATCGGCCTGTGCCGCACCGAGCACATGTTCTTCGAGGGGGACCGCATCGCGGCGATGCGCGAGATGATCGTCGCGCGCGACGTGGCCGGCCGCCGCAAGGCGCTCGCCAAGCTGCTCCCGATGCAGCGCGAGGACTTCGAGGGGATCTTCACCGCGATGGACGGCTACCCGGTCACCATCCGGCTCCTGGATCCGCCGCTGCACGAGTTCCTGCCGCACGAGCCGGAGCTGGTCGCGGCGCTGGCCAAGCAGATGGGCATCAGCGCGGCCGAGCTGACGGCGACGGTGGAGTCGCTGCGCGAGGCCAATCCGATGCTCGGCCACCGCGGCTGCCGCCTCGGCATCACCTATCCCGAGATCACCGAGATGCAGGCGCAGGCGATCTTCGAGGCCGCCGTGAACGTGGCCGCGAAGGGCGTCAAGGTGATGCCGGAGGTGATGGTGCCCCTGGTGGCCGTCGTCGCCGAGCTGAAGAACCAGGTGGACATCGTGCGGCGGGTCGCGGCCGAGGTGTTCGCGAAGGCCAAGCGCGAGGTGCCCTACCTCGCCGGCACGATGATCGAGCTGCCGCGCGCCGCGCTGACGGCCGACGAGATCGCCCAGGTCGCGGAGTTCTTCTCCTACGGCACCAACGACCTGACCCAGACCACGTTCGGCCTGTCGCGCGACGACGCCGGCCGGTTCCTCCCGGCCTACGTCGAGGCCGGCATTCTGGAGAACGACCCGTTCCAGGTGCTCGACCAGCAGGGGGTCGGCAAGCTGGTGCGGCTCGGCATCGAGCTGGGCCGCAGCGTGCGCAAGGACCTCAAGGTCGGCATCTGCGGCGAGCACGGGGGCGAGCCGTCGAGCGTGATGTTCTGCCACGACGTCGGCATGAACTACGTGTCCTGCTCGCCGTTCCGGGTGCCGATCGCCCGGCTGGCGGCCGCGCAGGCTGCACTCAAGGCCAAGGGCGCCGAGGACCGGACCGGCGCCACGGTGTGACGATGGCCGGGCTGTCCGCGCCGCGCGGCAGCCCACAACTTCATCCGGAGGGGATGCACGCCATGAACCGACGCACGTCGTCCCGCCTCCTCGGGGCCGCCGGCTTCGTGCTGGCCGTCGCCGTCGGGGCGGTCCCCCGTCCGCTCGCCGCGCAGGCGGCCGATTCGGGCCAGGCGAAGGCCGACACCGGCAAGCCGGCCGGCGTCGCGCCGGCGGCGGGGCCCGCCGTGACCCAGCTCGCCCAGCGCATAGGCGTGCCGGGCTACCTGCTCTCCCACGCGCGGGCCCTCAACCTCACGCCCAAGCAGGTCGACCGCGTCCGCAAGGTCGAGGACTGGCTGAAGGGCGCGGACTCGGCCTCGCGGGCCCAGTGGCAGCAGGTCACGGGCGGCCGTCCGCTGCGCGCCATCCCGCCGGCCGAGCGCCGCCGGCTGGCGCCGCAGCTCCAGCCGATCCGGCAGCAGCTGGGGGCCAACAACGCGGCCGCGCTCGACTCGGTGAACGCGATCCTCGCGCCGCGGCAGCAGCAGAAGCTCCAGACCCAGCTCGCGGAGTACCGGCAGCTGATGCAGCACCGCGCCCAATCGGGCGCGCAGCCGCCCGCGCAGCACTAGTTGCACGGGCGCGACGTCGCGGGCCGGGCCGCCGAGCGGGCGGCCCGGCCCGCTCGCTTCCCCGCCCCGCGCCTGCCCTCGCTTAACGCCTCCGGGCGCCGTCCGTCAGATTGGGCGTGGTCGGCAACACGGCACCGGAGGGGGAAAGGTGAGCACCATCACAGCGAAGATCCGCGCGGTTGTCGGGGCCCTGGGCATCATCGCGTGCGCCACGCCGCTGGCCGCGCAGACGCATCGCCGCGGCGCCGAGATGCGCTACGCGGCGCAGTGGGTCGGGCGGAGTCAGGCGGGGTTCCGCGCACACCGGCCATGGCCGGGCCGCGGCTGGCGCACCGCGCGCTTCGGGTGGGGATGGGGCGTCGCGGTCGGGCCGGGCTGGCGCTCGCCCGGGTGGCGGCGCGCCTGGGTGCGGCGGGACATGGCGTGGCGGTTCGCGCGCCCCGCGTACCCGGCGTATCGCCGGCCGGGGCGGCGCGCCTGGATCGGCTGGCGGTATCGCGCCGGCTGACCCCGGCGGTCGAGCGTGGTGCGCGGGCCGGGCCTCCGTGACCGGAGGCCCGGCCCGCCGAGTTTCAGCCTCCCGCGGCCTTCATGCCGACGGCGCCCAGCGCCGCCAGGCCGGTCAGCAGGATCAGGAACGAGATCAGGGCCGCCGTCCACGCCGCACCCGTGGACACCTTCCCGAGCGTCTTGAGCCCGATGGCCGTGATGACGAGCTGCCAGATGGCCAGCGGCCCGATGCCGGCGAGGAACAGGCGGAGGAAGGCGCTCAGCGCGGCGTCCGACGGCACCAGGAGGTCCGCTCCGAACGACACCTGGACGTCCCACACCGACTGGATGCTGTCCACCCCGCGGATCGAGAGCGCGACGTAGGTCAGCACCTGCTGCAGGATCGCGATCGGCCACGAGAAGATGACGACCGTCAGCATCTTCTTGAAGGTCGTCTGGCCGCCGAACACCAGCAGCAGAAGGTAGAAGATGCCGGCGGCGATGCACGCCAGGATCAGCACCGTCAGCGCTCCGGTGGCGAAGCCGATCACCGTCCGCACGGCGCTGACGCCGCCGGGGGGGATCGGCTGCCCCATCTTCTGCAGCACCAGGTCGCGCACCCGCAGCTGGAAGGGCCGCTGGAGGATCTGCAGCACGACGAACACGACGCTCACGATGATCCACGGCATCCAGAAGGTGGGCGCCGCCTGCTGCTCCTCGAACACGGCCTTGGGGGCGAAGGGCGCGCGCACCAGGCGCCACAGATCGGTGAGCACGGG
>DATJUT010000039.1 GCA_035502185.1 Gemmatimonadales bacterium | reverse complement strand
AAATTGGCGTAGCTGGCGGGCAGGCGTTCCCCGGCGAACCGCACCGGGCTCGGCATCGGCAGCGTGACGACCTCGAGCCGGCGGCCGCGGGCGTCGCGGGCGCCGGCGAGCCGCCTGCGGGCCGCCTCGAGCGGCCGGTGGTTGGGATCGCGCCGATTCGTCTCGCGGGCCACCACCACGCGGCCGGGTGCGACGAACCGCGCGAAGTCGTCCACGTGCCCGCCGGTGTCGTCGCCGGCAATGCCGGTGCCGAGCCAGATCACCCGCTCGGCGCCGAGGTAGTCGCGCAGCACCCGCTCCGTGCCGGCCCTGCCCAGCGCGCGATTCCGCGCCTGGCGTCCGGTGAGCAGGCACTGCTCGGTGGCGAGGAGCGTGCCCTCGCCGTCCACGTCGATCGCGCCGCCTTCGAGCACGACGCGCCGGTGCGCGACCTCGGGGAGGAACGTCGGGACGCCCAGCCGCCGGGCGATGCGGCGCCCGGCTTCCTCGTCGGCGGCGTGGTTCCTGTAGCGCGCCCAGCCGTTGAACCGCCACTTCACCGCCGCCAGCTCGCGCCGGCCGCCGCGGCGCCGCACCACCCCCAGCGGGAGGAAGTCGCGCGTCCAGGAGCGGTCGGTCGCGGCGGTGACGAAGTCCACGCGCGCCAGCGACACGCCCGACCGCGTGAGCGCGGCCGCGGCCCGGGCCCGCTCGGCCCGGTTCCGCACGATCAGCCGGATGCGCTCGGCGTCCTGGAGGTGGCGCGCGACGTCGGCGAGGACCCACGGCACCGCGTCGAACTTGCCCGGCCAGTCCGTGGGCTCGTGCGGCCACGCGAGCCAGGTGGCCGCATGCGGCTCCCACTCGGCAGGCATCCGGTACCCCGCCTCGCGCGGCGTCGGCGGAGCGGGCGCGGCGCCCCCGCCGCCCGCCCGCACCCGGCGGCGCGGCATCAGGCTCCGGCCTCGCCGCCGAACCGGGAGGCGATGCCGGCGTACGCGTCGATGCGGCGGTCCCGGAAGAACGGCCAGTTGCGCCGCACGTCCTCGAGGCGCGCCAGGTCGAGCGGGACGACCAGTGTCTCCTCGCCCTCCCCGGCTTCGGCCAGCACCACGCCGAACGGGTCGGCGACGAACGAGTGGCCCCAGAACTCGAGCCCCCCCCCGGCCGGCCCCTCGTGGCCCACGCGGTTCACCGCGGCGACGTACACGCCGTTGGCGATGGCGTGTGAGCGCTGGATGATCTGCCACGCCGCGAGCTGCGCCGCGCCGAACTCGGCCTTCTCCTTCGGGTGCCAGCCGATCGCGGTCGGGTAGCAGAGGACCTGCGCGCCCTGGAGCGCCACCAGCCGCGCCGCCTCCGGATACCACTGGTCCCAGCAGATGAGCGGGCCGATCTTCGCGAACGGCGTGCTCACGGCCACGAAGCCGAGGTCGCCCGGGGTGAAGTAGTACTTCTCGTAGTACAGCGGGTCGTCGGGGATGTGCATCTTGCGGTACAGGCCGAGCCGCTCGCCGGCGGGCCCGAGCACCACGAGGCTGTTGTGGTAGACGCCCGCCGCGCGCCGCTCGAAGATCGGCGTGATCACCGCGACGCCGTGCTCCCGCGCCGCGGCGGCGATGGCCTCCACGGTGGGACCGTCCACGCTCTCCGCCAGCTCGAACCGGCCCGGATCCTGCACCTGGCAGAAGTACGGCGACGCGAACAGCTCGGGGAGGACCACGACGTCGGCACCGCGCCGGGCGACGTCGGCGATCGCCGCGCAGGCCTTCGCGACGTTGGAGGCCTTGTCCGGGCGCATCGCCATCTGCACCAGGCCGAGCGTGACGGTGGGCGGCGGCATGCGCCGAAGCTAGCGGGGAGGCGGGGAGCTTTCTAGGGCTCCGGGGACGGGCAAACGAAGGGGCCGGCCCCGCCCGTTGGCGGGCGCCGGCCCCATGCCACTGATCGTCTTCTACCGCGTCACACGCGTCTGCAGGAGCCGGTCGGCCTCAGATCGTCCGCTTGCTGAGGCTCAGCGTGAACGGAGTACCAGCCGTGGCGCTCGTCTGCGTCGTGACGCTGTCACCCCGAATGGTGCCGCTGGCCGTCATCCAGATCACCGTGAACTGCGCGGTGCCGGCGGCCGTGCTCTTGCCGTACAGCGTCGCCTGCACCGTTGACCCGGTCGGCAGGAACAACTCGACGGCGTAGATCCCCGCGGCGCTGAGGGCCGGGTTCGTCACCTTGATCAGGCTCGAGTCCGCATTGCACGAGGTCGCGCACTTTCCCGTGCCCGGACTGTAGAGGACCGAGTCGATCGTGGCGATGCCCGTGAAGCCCGAGGCACGGTAGGTGACGTCGTAGCTGCCGACGCTGGTCGAGACATCGCAGCCGGCCACGGCGAGTGCGAGGCCCGTTGCGATCGCGCCGGCGATCAGCGGTAGACGGTGGTGCCGCATGTGACGCCCTCCATCAGTTGAACGGCCGCCAATTCATACTATCATCTTATCACCGTGTCCATACCCCCCTCGCCGGGCCCGCCTTCGCTTAGCCGATGCAACCACTCCTGATTCTGCTGGCGGGATTCGCCGTCGTCCTCGGGGGAATCGTCGTGCTCCGGGTGCACGCGTTCCTCGCGCTCGTCGGAGCCGCGATCGTCGTCGCTATCCTGGCACCCGGCGAGCCCGGGGTCAAGGTGGCGGTGGTGGCCGAGGGGTTCGGGCGGACCGCGGGCCAGCTCGGCGTCATCGTGGCGCTGGCCGCGGTCATCGGCAGCGCGATGTCGGGGAGTGGCGCGTCGGACCGGATCGTGCGCGGCTTCCTGGACCTGCTGGGCGAGCGGCGGGGCGCCCTGGCTCTTGGCGCGACCGCCTGGGTCCTGTCGCTGCCCGTGTTCTTCGACACGATCTTCTTCCTGCTGGCGCCGCTGGCGCGGTCCATGTACCGGAACACGGGCCGCGACTACCTCAAGTACCTCCTCGCCGTCTCGGCCGGCGCCGTGGCGACCCACGCCCTGGTGCCGCCGCACCCGGGGCCGCTGGCGATGGCGGGCGCGCTCGGCGTGGACCTCGGCACGATGGTGCTGGCGGGCGTCGTGATCGCGCTGCCGTCCGCCGCGGCGGGCCTCCTGTTCGCGCGCTGGGCGAGCCGCCGGATGACGGTCGCGATGCGTCCGCTGGCGCCGGGCGTGCCGGAGGTCCCCGTGCCGGCCACGCTGCCCGGCCTGCTGCCGGCGCTGGTGCCCGTGCTGCTGCCCGTGACGCTCATCTCGTCGAACACGATCGTCGAGACGCTCAAGACCCTCGCGCCCTCGCTCGCCTCCGTGTGGCATGCCCTCTCCCCGTGGACGGCGACCATCGGCAACCCGAACGTGGCGCTGTTCCTCGCGGCCGGCTTCGCGCTGCGGCTCTACTGGCGGGCGCAGCGGCCGGGCCGCGCGCGGCTGGCGGGGCTGGTGGAGTCGTCGCTGCTCGGGGCCGGCGCGATCGTCCTGATCGTCGGGGCGGGCGGCGCGTTCGGGGCGACGCTCCAGTCCGCCCGGCTCGGGTCGCTGGTCGCGGGCGCCTTCGGCAGCGGCACGCGGGGCGGCGTCGCCCTGCTGCTCGCGGCGTTCGGCGTGTCGGTCGTGATCCGCACGGCGCAGGGCTCGGCCACGGTGGCGATGATCACCACCGCGGGGATGGTCGCGGCGATGATCCGCGGCGCGCCGCTGCCGTTCCACCCCGTGTACCTGGCGACCGCGATCGCCGGCGGCTCCCTGGTGGGCTCGTGGATGAACGACGCCGGCTTCTGGGTGTTCAGCCGCGCGGGCGGCGTGAGCGAGGCCGAGACCCTGCGGTCGTGGACGCCGCTCTCCGCGGTCGTCGGCACCACGGCGCTGGCGACGACGGTGCTGCTGGCCCTCCTGGTGCCGCTGCGCTAAACCGGGGGCCGCACGTCGTCCTGCGTCAGCTCCCCGTCCACCCGCCGCCAGATGCCGAGCGCGTTCCGGTTCCGCAGCGCGGCGGGGAGCGCCGCGTCCGGGAAGTCCTGGTAGCACACCGGCCGGAGGAAGCGGGCGATGGACGCGGTGCCCACGGACGTGGACCGCGAGTCGGTGGATGCGGGATACGGGCCGCCGTGCTGCATCGCGTGCCCCACCTCGACCCCCGTCGGGAAGCCGTTGAAGATCAGGCGGCCGGCCTTGCGCCGCAGCATCTCGACCAGCGGCGCGTGGGCGGCGAGCTCGTCCGGGCTGCCGTGGATCGCCGCCGTGAGCTGGCCCCCGAGCGCCTCGGCCACCCGCATCAGCTCGGCGGCGTCCCGGGCCTCGACGACCAGCGAGGCCGGTCCGAAGATCTCCTCCTGCCACTCCGCGTCGCCCGCGAACCGCGCGGCGTAGGTCCCCAGCAGGGCGGCGCCCGCGCGCGCCGGCGCCGGAGGCGCCGCGGGCGCGGTGAGGACCAGCGCGCCGCGGGCGCGCGCGCGCTCGAGCGCCGCGGCATAGGCCTCGCCGAGCCGGGCGTACAGCATCACGCCGGGCGGCGAAGCACCGAGGCGCTCGGCGAGCAGGCGCCGCAGCCGGTCCAGTCCGTCGCCGCGCACGCCGACCACCACGCCGGGGTTGGTGCAGAACTGGCCGGCGCCGAGGGTGATGGACTGCGCGAGCCCCTCGGCGATCGCGTCGCACCGCTCGGCCAGCGCCGAAGGCAGGAGGAACACCGGATTGACGCTCCCCATCTCGGCGTACACGGGGATCGGCACGGGGCGCGCCGCGGCGGCGTCGAACAGCGCGCGCCCGGCCCCGAACGAGCCGGTGAAGGCCACGGCGCGGGTGAGCGGATGGCGCGCCAGGGCGAGGCCGACGTCGGGCGACCAGCCGTGGACGAGCGAGAAGATGTGGGGCTCGAGGCCGGCGCCGCGCGCGGCCCGGCCGATGGCGCGGGCCACCAGCTCGGAGGTGCCGGGGTGCGCCGGGTGCGCCTTGCACACCACCGGGCAGCCGGCGGCCAGCGCCGCCGCGGTGTCGCCCCCCGCGACCGAGAAGGCGAGCGGGAAGTTGCTCGCGGCGAACACCGCGACCGGCCCCAGGGGGATGAGCATCCGCCGGATGTCGGGCTTGGGGACCGGCGTGCGCGCCGGATCGCCGGGATCGATGCGCGCCTCGACCCACGAGCCCTCGTCGAGCAGCGAGGCGAACAGGCGCAGCTGGCTCGTCGTCCGCGTCCGCTCGCTCTCGAGCCGCGCCGGCGGCAGCGCCGTCTCCTCGTGCGCGCGGTCGAGCAGCTCCTGGCCGAGATCCTGGATCTCGTCGGCGATGCCGCGCAGGAGGCCCGCTCGCACGGCCGGCGGCGTGCCCGCGTAGGGCAGCGAGACGGCCTCGGTGCCGCGCAGCGCGCGGTCCACGATCGCGTCGTCGGCCTCGCGGAACGGCGGCTCCAGCTCCGCTCCGGTCGCGGGGTTCACCGCCCGGAACGTGGTGCCGCTGCCCTTGACCGGTTCGTCGCCGACGAGGTTCTCGCCCGTCAGATTCATCGTTCCTCCTCGCCGCACACCTTACACGCGCGCGAGACGGGCGCAAGCCGCAACTGGCGGTTCCGCCGCCGCCGCCGCAAGGTTCTCCCCATGGACGCTCCACTCGACGCGCCGCCGCCGTCGCCGCCGTCCCTCGAGGAAGTGCTGGGCACGGCCGACGCGGTGTCCGCCGGCCGGCTCGCGGGTGAGGGGCCGGCCGGCCGCCTGCCGCTCACGGCCGCGATGCTCCGCGACCGGCCGAGCGGCGACGTCTTCGGCCTGACGCAGGACGTGGGGATGGGCTGGAGCCCGGCCGAGCTGGGTGGGCCGCAGGTCGTCGTGGTCAGCACGCTCGGCGGACTCCGGGGCGACGACGGGCGCCCGGTGGCGCTCGGCTACCACACCGGGCACTGGGAGATCGGCCTGCTGGTGCGCGAGGCGGCGCTGACCCTGCGGGCGCGGGGTGCGCTGCCGTTCGCGGTGTACTGCAGCGACCCGTGCGACGGCCGCACCCAGGGCACGACGGGGATGTTCGACAGCCTGGCGTACCGCAACGACGCCGCGATCGTGATGCGCCGGCTGATCCGCTCGCTCCCGACCGCGGCGGCGGTGCTCGGGGTCGCGACCTGCGACAAGGGCCTGCCCGCCACCATGCTCGCGCTCGCGGGCTCCTCGCACCTGCCGGGCGTGGTCGTGCCCGGAGGCGTGACGCTGCCGGCGGCCGGGGCGGAGGATGCGGGGCAGGTGCAGAGCCTCGGCGCGCGGTTCTCGCACGACCTGGTGACCCTCGACTACGCGGCGGCGATGGGATGCCGCGCCTGCGGCTCGCCCGGCGGCGGCTGCCAGTTCCTCGGCACCGCGGCCACCTCCCAGGTCGTGGCCGAGGCGCTGGGGCTCGCGGTGCCGCACGGCGCGCTCGCGCCCTCCGGCGAGCCCGCGTGGCTCGAGCTGGCGCGGCGCTCGGCGCTGGCGCTGCTGCGGCTCCACGCGCTCGGGATCCCGGTCGCCCGCATCCTCACGCCGCACGCGCTCGAGAACGCGATGCTGGTGCACGCCGCGTTCGGCGGCTCCACCAACCTGCTGCTGCACGTCCCGGCCATCGCGCACGCGGCCGGCCTCGCGCCCCCGACGGTCGAGGACTGGAGCCGGGTGAACCGGGCCACGCCGCGGCTGGTGGACTGCCTGCCCAACGGGCCGCGCAACCATCCCACGGTGCAGGTCTTCCTGGCCGGCGGCGTGCCGGAGGTGATGCTCCACCTCCGGAAGATGGGGCTGCTGCACGGGGAGGTGCTCACCGCGACGGGCGCGACGCTCGACGCGACGCTCGACTGGTGGGAGGGGAGCGAGCGGCGGCGGGCGGCGCGCGCGGGGCTCGCCGCGGGCGCGTCGGTCTCGCCCGACGACGTGATCCTGGGCCCGGACGCCGCCCGGCGCGCGGGGCTCACCAGCACGGTCGTCTTCCCGGTCGGCAACCTCGCCCCCGAGGGGTCGGTCATCAAGGCGACCGCGATCGATCCGTCGGTGGTGGGCGCGGACGGCGTGTTCCGGCACCGCGGGCCCGCACGCGTGTTCGCCGACGAGCGGGAAGCCATCCGCGCCGTCAAGGGGCGGACCGCGCGGCCGGTCCGCCCCGGCGACGTGATCGTGCTGATCGGCAACGGCCCCAGCGGGACGGGGATGCAGGAGACCGCGCAGATCACCTTCGCCCTGAAGTACCTGCCGTGGGGCAAGCACGTGTCGCTGGTGACCGACGGCCGGTTCTCCGGCGTCTCGACCGGCGCGTGCGTGGGCCACGTCGGGCCGGAGGCGCTCGTCGGCGGCCCGATCGGGCGGGTGCGCGACGACGATCTGATCGAGATCGTGGTGGACCGGACGGCGCTCACGGGATCGGTCAGCCTGGTCGGCGCCGGGGGCGAGGCGCTGCCGCCGGCGCGATGCGCGGCGCTGCTCGCCCGGCGCGCGCCGCACCCGGACCTCGCGGTGCACCCGGCGCTGCCCGACGATACGCGGCTGTGGGCGGCGCTGCAGCGCGCCAGCGGCGGCACCTGGGCCGGCTGCGTCTTCGACGTGGATCGGATCGTGGCGGCGCTCGAGGCGGGGGGGCCCGCGGCCGGAGCCGCGCCGCGGGGCAAGGCTCCGGCGGGCGGCGCGCGGCCCGCGCGCCGGAAGAAGCGGCGGCCCCGCGCGTCGAAGCGGGTGGCGGGCCGCCGGCGCCGCCGTGCCGGGGGCCCGCGGTGAGCGCGCCCCTGCGGCTGTTCCGCACCGCGGGCGGCCCGGTGGTCGAGGAGGCCGGCGCCTTCGTGCGGCTGCGCGAGGACTGGGACGCGCTGGTCAATCGCAGCGGGCTGGCCGACCACCTCCGCGCCGCCGCGGCCCGCGGCCCGACCGCGCCGCGCCTCGACGAGCCGCCGCTCGCGCCGGTCGCGGGGCAGGAGATCTGGGGCGCCGGCGTCACCTACGACCGGAGCCGCACCGCGCGGCTCGAGGAGTCGGGGGCCGCGGGCGGCGCGTCCTTCTACGACCGGGTGTACGAGGCCGAGCGCCCGGAGCTGTTCTTCAAGTGCGCGGGCTGGCGCGCCCGCGGCCCCGGGCAGGCGGTGCGGATCCGCCGCGACGCGCGCTGGAGCGTCCCGGAGCCGGAGCTGGCGCTGGTCGTGAACGCGCGCGGCGAGATCGTCGGCTACACCATCGGCGACGACCTGAGCGCGCGCGACATCGAGGCGGAGAACCCGCTCTACCTCCCCCAGGCCAAGATCTGGGACGGCGCGTGCGCACTCGGTCCGGCCCTGCTGGTGCGCGACGGGCCGCTGCCCCCCGAGACGGCCATCACGCTGCGCGTCGTGCGGTCGGGCGCCGCCGCCTTCGAGGGCGGCACCACGCTGGCGCGGATGCGGCGCGCGCCCGAGCAGCTGGTGGCGTACCTCGTCCGGGAGACGAGCTTCCCCGCCGGGTGCGTGCTGCTCACCGGCACGGGGATCGTGCCGCCGAACGACTTCGCGCTCCGCTCGGGCGACGAGATCGAGATCCACGTGCCGGCCGTCGGCACGCTGCGCAACCGGGTGGACTGACCGCTCAGGAGGAGGATCAGGTGGAACCCCGCAGGGTGCAGATGCACCGCCGCAAGCGGATCGCGCTGATCGCGCACGACAACCGCAAGGACGACCTGCTCGAGTGGGCCCGCTTCAACCGCGGCACCCTCGCCGGCCACGAGCTGTACGGGACGGGGACGACCGGCGCGCTGATCGGGAAGGAGCTCGGCCTGGACGTCACGCGGTTCCTCAGCGGACCCCTCGGGGGCGACCAGCAGGTCGGCGCGGGCATCGCGGAGGGCCGCATCGACTTCGTGATCTTCTTCTGGGACCCGCTCGAGCCGCAGCCCCACGACGTGGACGTCAAGGCGCTGCTGCGCATCGCGGTGGTGTGCAACGTGCCGATCGCCTGCAACCGCGCCACCGCGGACTTCGTGCTGTCGAGCCCGCTGATGGACGTGGCGTACGAGCGGATGCTGACCGACTACAGCGTGCAGCAATCGCAGCGGTTCCGCGGCCCCGGCGGGTGAGGCGGCCCTGAGAGCGCCCGCGCGCGCGCTGCTCGCCGCCGCCGCGGCTGCGGCGGCGCTGCGCGCCGTGCCCGGGGCCCCGGCGCCGCTCGTGGCCGACGCCCTGGCGCAGGCGGCGCCCGTCGCCGCCAGCGGCGTCTACCGCAACCTGTTCCGCGAGATCGGGAAGACCGACTCGGAGATCGCGGCCAAGGTGGACGCCGCGATCCACGACTTCTTCTTCGGCGACTCGACCATCCGCAACTACGACACCCTGGGCGCGGACGAGGCCTACATCCTCGACAGCGGCAACGGCGACGTCCGCTCGGAGGGGATGTCCTACGGGATGATGCTCGCCGTGCAGGCGGACCTGCGGCCGCAGTTCGACCGGCTGTGGAACTTCGCCCGCCGCCGGATGCGCAACGCCGCCGGCGACCTCGCGGGCTACTTCGCCTGGGAGGCCAACCCCGACGGCACGATCCGCGACCACGGCCCCGCGCCGGACGGCGAGCAGTACTTCGCGATGGCCCTGTTCTTCGCGTGGCAGCGCTGGGGGGACACCACCTACCGCGCGGCGGCCGACGACATCCTCGACCACATGCTGCACCAGGACCGCTGGACCGAGCCCGCCTCGGGCGTCGGGCCGATGTTCGACCCGGCCACCAGGCTGGTCGTGTTCGTGCCGCGCGGTCCCGGGGCGGGCTTCACCGATCCGTCCTACCACCTGCCCGCGTTCTACGAGCTGTTCGCCCGCTGGGCGAGGCGGGACAACGATGCCTGGCGCGAGATCGCCCGGGCGAGCCGCGCCTTCCTCCACGCCGCCGCGCGTCCGGAGACGGGCCTGTTCCCGGACTACGCGCGCTTCGACGGCGCCCCGACGGACCCCTGGAGCCGCGCCGGCGCCAGCCACGCCGACTTCCGCGCCGACGCGTGGCGGGTGATCCAGAACATCGCGGTGGACCGGTACTGGTGGGGCGGGGATCCGGCGGCGGTGGACGAGGCGAACCGGCTGCAGGCGTTCTTCGCGCGGCAGGGCCTCGCGACCTACGGCAACATGTTCACGCTGGACGGTAGGCAGCTGGAGCGCGACCACTCCCCGGGCCTGGTGGCGATGAACGCCGTGGCCAGCCTCGTCGCGACCGGTCCCCGCGCGCTCGACTTCGTCCGCGAGCTGTGGTACGTCCGTCCGACCCGCGGCCGGTGGCGCTACTACGACGGCTGCCTCTACCTCTTCGGCCTGCTGCACGCATCGGGTCGTTACCGGATGATCGGCCTGGCGCCGGGGCAGTAGGCGTCGGCCCCGGCGCCGGGGCCCCGCGTCATGGCCCGAGCTGCAGGATCGCCGCGCCCGCCAGCAGTAGCGGTCCGACGCCGTGGACGTCGTTGAGGGGCGTCGGCCGCGCGTAGTAATCCGCGATGTCGTCGCTGGTGCCCGTGCCGGCGCAGGTGCCCTCGATCTGCCCGTCCGGCCGGATCCGCGTCATCACGCCCTGCCAGCCCTTCCGCGCCACCGCCGCGTACGCCGCGGGCAGCCAGTGCTGCGACACGCCCCGCGCGATCGCGTAGACGAACATCGCGCTGGCCGAGGTTTCGAGGTACGAGTCAGGCTTGTCGAGGAGCTGGTGCCACAGGCCGGTCGAGTCCTGGTAGCGGGCCAGCGCCGCGACCTGGCGGCGGAACAGCGCCAGCACCGTGTCGCGCGCCCGGTCGCCCGGCCCGAGCCGGTCCAGCAGCTCCGCCTGCGCCATCATCGCCCAGCCGTTGGCGCGACCCCAGAACGCCACGCCGTGCTGCGCGCCGGCGCCCTCGCCGCCCGCGCTGTCGCTGTACCAGTTGTGGTACATCAGGCCGGTCCGCGGATCGTCGAGGTGCCGGTGGTAGCTGATCGCCTGGTGCACCGCGTCGTCCAGCCAGCGTTGCTCGCCGGTGCGCGCATAGGTCCGCACCAGGAACGGCACGCTCATGAACAGGTCGTCGGCCCAGATCGTGAACCGCCGCGGGCGGCTCCGCGCCAGCGTCCCGTCGGGCAGGCGCACCTGGTCCGTCGTCGCGTAGCGGGCCGCGCGCTCGACGTACTGCTTCAGCCGGTCGTCCGGCCCGGAGACCAGGAGGTCGGTCGTGACGGCGCCCTCGGCGCCGTAGTCGTCCAACTCCACCATCCCGAAGTGGTGCGCGAACGGATAGGCCCACCGGTCCTCGCCGTGGTAGCGCGCGGCGAACCACGCGGCGTGGTCGAAGGCGAAGACGATGTTGCGGCCCGCGAAGGTGCGGTAGCGCGCGTCGTCCGTCGCGCCCGCCAGGCGGCCCATCGCCAGGTTGAGGACGCCGTTCCAGTAGCGCCAGTCGTTGTAGACGCTGGCGATGCGGACCCGCGCGCCGGCCGGCGCGCTGTCGGGCGAGGCGACGTGGCGCCCCGTCGCCGAGTCCACGAAGTCGAACGTCGCGTCCCGCAGCACGCCGTCGGCGACGAGGCGCACCGCGCGCAAGGTCTCGGCCCGGGTCTGGGCGCGCGCCGGGAACGCGACGCCGCCGAGGGCGGCGAGGACCAGTGCGGCCGCTACGCGGCCCACAGGTCCGCCGTGCCCACGTCTCTCCCCATCAGCTTCAGGTAGTAGAACAGCTGGCCCTTGTGCTGGGCGAGGTGTGCGATCATGTGGAGGATGTGCTGGAACAGCGTGAGCGGCGGCCCGCCCCACGGCGCCGGCAGCCGTCCGCCCAGCAGGTCCGCGGCGTCGGCCTGCGCGATGGCGTCCAGCGTCAGCGTCCGATCCACCTCCAGCAGCCGCTGCGCCTGCACCACGCTCTCGACCGCCGGGAGCTCGGCCGCGGTCGGCAGCTGGGCGTGCGTGCCCGCCTCGCCGTACTCCGCCAGCTCGCCCCCCCAGTCGCCGGTGACGAAGCCGTGCGCCGCCTTGCCGCAGCCGAAGCACGCGCAGTGCATCAGCAGCTGGCCCGTGGTCATCCACTCGGTGCCGGAGGCCGAGGGCTTCCAGGCGAGATCGGCGTCGCTCACGCGCCGGAACAGCTTCTCGGTCACCGCATAGGTCGTCCGGGCTTCCTCGAGGAGAACGTCCGTCAGCGTGATCACCGCGGCCTCCTCCCGCTCGATCGTTCGGCGCGGTCGCCCGGCGGCTGGATGTTCGCCGGCCGGCGCCCCGGCGTCGCCACGTACTCCCGCTCGCGATATTCGAACCAGTCGAAGTCGGCCGCAAGAGCGGTGCCGGCCAGGTCCTGGCACGCCATCCCGACGAACGCGCCGGTGAAATTCGGCGCGCCGGGCGCGCTGGCCTCGTCCGACAGGATGCTGGCGTCGAACTGCTCCGCCAGCCAGCGCCACTCGCGGTCCACGCCCTCGACGCGATACGCGAAGTGGAGCCGCGAGTAGTCCACCTCGGCCTTGAGCTCGATCCGCTTCCCCGGTGCGACGGGGATCGGCGGCGTGAGCGCGTCAGCGGCCGGCCCCTCGGGGAAGGCGCTCATCACCCGCAGGTGCTTGCCCACCGTCTCGTCGTGGCCGACGTACAGGTAGTGGTACTTGTTGCCGCCGTAGTAGCAGATCAGGCCGGCCATCTGCTGGTAGTGCTCCGGCTCGAACTCGAGCATCGTCGCCGCGCCGAAGCAGTGCGCCTGCTGGCGACGCGCCACCAGCGCCTGCCGGAACCAGCTGCCCGGCGTCTCGCGGCCGTAGAGCCTGAGGTGGCCCGGCCGCGCCGTGAGGCTGAACAGCTCGTCCGGGAACGGCGTGCGCAGCCACTGGAACTCGATCGGCAGCGCGGGGCCGTCGAAGTCCTCGCGCGCGGGCGGAGCGGGGAAGGGATGCGCCGGCAGCGGCGGCGCGGGCACCTCGAGCTGCGGCACGCCCTCGCCGTCCGTGGTGCGGAGCCAGCCGTCGGGCGACCAGACCATCGGCTGGATCGCCGTCTCGCGGCCCAGCGGGCTGCGGCCGCGGTTGGGCAGCGGCCGGCTCGCGAGGTACACCATGTACGTCTCGCCGGCCTGCGTCTGGACCAGGTCGGCGTGCCCCGACTTCTGGAGCGGCAGCTCGGGCCGCCGCCGCGCCGTCAGGACGTAGGTGTCGGGGTGCAGCTCGTAGGGCCCCCGCAGGCCGTGCGAGCGCGCCATCGTCACCGAGTGGTCCCAGAACGTGCCGCCCTCCGCGGTGACGAGGTAGTACCATCCGCCGCGCTTGTAGAGGTGCGGCGCCTCGGTGAGCCCGATGGCGGTGCCCCGGAAGACGTTGACCCGCTCGCCCACCAGGCGGCGCTGCGCGACCGAGTACTCCTGCAGCACGATGCCGCCGAAGTGGTTGTGACCCGGCCGCCAGTCCCACAGCATGTTGACGAGGTACTTCCGGCCGTCGTCGTCGTGGAACAGCGACGGGTCGAAGCCGCTGCTGTTGAGGTGGACCGGGTCGCTCCACTCGCCCTCGATCGTCTCCGCGGTCACCAGGTAGTTGTGGAAGTCGCGCATCGAGGCGCCGGAGGCGCTCGGTACGCTGGTGCGGGCGTAACGCTTCACGTCGGTGTAGATCAGCCAGAACTTCCCGTCCGCCCAGCTGAGGCACGGCGCCCACACGCCGCACGAATCGGGGTCGCCACGCAGGTCGAGCTGGCTGGCGCGCCGCAGCGGCCGCGTCAGCAGCCGCCAGTGCACCAGGTCGCGCGAGTGGTGGATCTGCACGCCCGGATACCACTCGAAGGTCGAGGTCGCGATGTAGTAGTCATCGCCCACGCGAACGATGGAAGGGTCGGGATTGAAGCCGGGGAGGATGGGGTTGCGGATCGTGGCCATGGCGGGCTCAGCCGGGTGTAGGGTGTGAGGGTGTAGGGTGTGAGGTCACGCCGACGCGGCGGCAGGCTCGCGCACCACCGTCCACAGCACCGCCGCGCCCGCCAGGTCCAGGACGCCGAGACAGACGAAGAACGGCGTGTAGCCCACCGTGGCCACCAGGCCGCCGATCAGCAGGTTGAAGACCAGCAGCCCCGCGTTCCCGCAGGTGCCGGCCATCCCCGCCACGGTGGCGACCTCGCTCCGCCGGAACAGGTCCGAGGCCATCGTGATCACCGTGACCGACAGCGTCTGGTGCGCGAAGCCCGCGAGGCTGATCAGCGCGACCGCGGCGTAGGGGCTCCGCACGAAGCCGGCGCACGCGACGCCGCTCATCAGCACGGCGCCGAGCGTGAAGGCGGAGCGCCGCGCGTCGAGCAGGCGCATGCCGCGCCGCTGCAGCTGCAGGCTCACGAAGCCGCCCGCCAGGCATCCGACGTCCGCGGCGAGGAACGGCATCCAGGCGAACAGCGCGATCTGCCTGAGGTCGAAGTGCCGCACCTGCGACAGGTAGAGCGGCACCCAGAAGGTGAGCGTGCCCCAGGTCGGGTCCGCCAGGAACCGCGGGACGGCGATCCCCCAGAAGTTGCGCTGCCGCGCGAGGCGGAGGATCGAGGGGCGCGCCCCGTCGTCGTCGAGGTAGCGCTCCTGCCCCGAGACGATGTGGGTCCGCTCCTCCTCCGCCAGCGCGGGGTGCCGCTCGATCGGCCGGTAGAACGCCAGCCACAGCGCGACCCACACCAACCCCAGGCCGCCGGTGATGATGAACGCGAACTGCCAGCTGGAGGCGAGGATGGCCCACACCACGAGCGGCGGCGCCAGCATCGAGCCCACCGACGCGCCGATGTTGTACACGCCGCCGGCCAGCCCGCGCTCCTTCGCCGGGAACCACTCGGCCGTGGCCTTCATCCCCGCCGGGTTGGCCGAGCCCTCCGCGAGCCCCAGCAGGCCGCGGAGCCCGGCGAACGCGGGCCAGGTGCGCGCCAGGGCGTGCGCCATGCTCACCAGCGACCACGCGGTGACGAACAGCGCCAGGCCGAGCTTGAGGCCGACCACGTCCAGCGCGTAGCCCGCCGCCGGCTGCAGCATGATCGCGCCCTGGAAGATCCCGACGATCCAGGAGTACTGCTTCGCGGTGATGTGGAGGTCGGTGAGCAGCGTCGGGGCCGCGACCGCCAGCGTGCTGCGGGTGAGGTAGTTGATCATCGAGCCCAGCATCAGCAGGCCGATGATCCACCACCGGAGGCCGCGGATCTTCACCGCCACCCGCGCCGCTGGCTCGCGCTCACGGGCCGCCGGCCGCCGCCGTCGGGTCGCCGCCCTGCACCAGCACGCCCAGCCACCGGGCCGCGCGCCGGGTGTACGGCTGCTGCTCCTCGGCCGTCGCCATGTGGTTGTGCGGCGAGTCCACCATGGGCACGGCCTCCTTGGGCCCGCGGATCGCGTTGAAGGTCGCCCAGATGCCGGCCGGCGGGCAGGTCTCGTCGATGAATCCCATCGCCACCATCGAGCGCGCGACGATGCGCGGGGCGAAGTTGGTCACGTCGAAGTACGGCGCGGTCCGGCGGACCTCGGGCAGCGCCAGGTCCCAGTTCGGGTACTCCGGCGCTCGCCCGTGCAGGGCCCCGAGGGCATCGCTGCCGGCCGGCACGTCCACGACCAGCGCCGTCACCCTGGGGTCGAGGCCGGCGACGGCGAAGCTCTGCTGGCCGCCCATGCTGATGCCCGTCACCGCCAGCGTCCGGCCGTCCCAGTCCGGTCGGTCCGCCAGGTACTCCGCCGCGCGGAGGTCGCCGAGGTACATGGCGAGGAAGTAGCTCTCGTCGCGGCTCCGCTCGCCGATGGTCCGGTAGTTCCTGACGATCTGCGGCAGCGCGTCGTAGAACGCCTGCGGCAGGTCGCCCGGCACGTCGTGCGGCTCGACGTTCAGCACCAGCCAGCCCTCGGCGGCACGATCCGTCACCCACGACCTCTGGAGCGGGTAGGGCGGGCTCGCCCACTGGTAGATCAGGAGGCCGGGGAACGGCCCGGCGCCCGCCGGCTTCGCGAGCTGCCCGTAGACGTGGGCGCCGCGGATGTTGTTCAACCGGACGGTGAAGTACTCCACGCCGGGGCGGCCGCTCTCCGCCGGCGTGAGGACCGGCTCCGCGGGGACGGCGTCGAGCTCCCGGCGCTTCGCCGTCCAGAAGGAGTCGAAGTCCGCCGGTCGGGGCGCCGACGGCCGGATCCGCGTCGGCGCGACCGCCGCACCGAGGAGGACGCGCCCGATCTCGCTCTTGCTCGCGCCGCGAAACCCGCTGTCGCCGGCCGGCGGCCGCACCTCCACGAGGATCATCCCCGGCCGGCGGAGCGACGTCTCGATCCGCGCCGTCGCACGGAGCGAGTCGAGGGTGAACGCGCCGCGGCCGACCACCGTCTCGCCGTCGCGCTTCGCCACCCAGGTGTAGGTGCCCGGGAACGCGCTCTGCCCCGGCGCCACGCCGACGGCCCATCCGACCCGCCGGCCCACGTCGTAGATCCCGTCGGGATGGTCGGGGGTGAACGTCAGGAGCTGGGCTTCGGCCGGCCGGGCGAGCAGCCAGACCGGCAGGGCGACGGCGAGGAGGCGGAGCGCGCGGCCGAGTCCGCCCGGAGCCGGCGCCCGGTGCGGGAAGCGCGCGGGGATCACGGCGTGAACAGGGACAGCTCGATCGCGTCCGCCATGGCGTGGTAGCCCGCCTCGTTCGGATGCAGGTGGTCCCCGGTGTCGAGCGCGCTCTGCAGGCGGCTCGGGTCCGAGGGGTCCCGCACCGTGGCGTCGAAGTCGATCACCGCGTCGAACGCGCCGCTCGTCCTGATCCAGCGGTTGACGGTGTCGCGCGCGGCCTGGCGCTCCGGGCCGTCGTAGAACGATCCGCCGAACGGCGTGATCGTCGCGCCGTACACCTTGAGGCCGCGGGCGTGGGCCCGCGCGATGATCCGCCGGTAGGCGTCGATGAGGCCCTGCGCCACGCCGGCGGCGGCGCCGGGCGCCCGCGCGTTGCCGATGTCGTTGACCCCCTCGAGGACGATCACCCACCGGACGCCCGGGGGCTCGAGCACGTCGCGGTCCAGGCGCGAGAGGGCCGCGGGGCCGAGGCAGTCTCTCAGGAGGCAGTTTCCCCCGATGCCGGCGTTGAGGACCGCCACGCGCGCGGTCCGCGGATCGGCCTGGAGACGCCGGGCGAGGTCGTCCGGCCACCGGTCGTCCTGGTTCGTGCCGGAGCCGCGCCCGTCGGTGATGGAGTTGCCCAGGGTGACGACGGCCGCGCCCTCCGCGACGACGTCGAGGCCGGCGATGACGTACCAGTGCTCGGTCGTGGCGGCGCCGGACAGCTCCGGCTCCGACACGTGGTCACCCGCCGCGAGATAGGACGTCGTGCGCGAGCCGGGATGGCCCGTCAGCGCGGCCGGCGCTGCGCCGATGCGGAGCGTCAGGGCGAGCGCCGACAGCGGGGCCACCGGAAAGTCGAGCGGATCGGAGGTGGCCTCATGGCCGGCGGAGATCGTCACCGAGTCGGCGCCGCCGAAAGTCAGCGGTCGCTCGCTCGCGGGCTCGATCGCGGAGCCGCCGGCCGAGCGCGCGATCCGCGCCGCGCCGACGGCGATCGGTCCGTCGCCGAACAGGTTGGAGAGGTGCACGCGGATGCGCGGCCCGCCGAGCGAGACCCGGAAGACCTGGCGGAGCGTCGAGTGCGCGAGCGGGGCGGGCGGCAGGTTGCGGGGCTCGACGAGCTGCTGCGACGGGGCCCAGGTGCCGAGCCAGTGCTCGGCGGGCGCCGCGACCGGCCGGCCGCGGGGGGCGCAGGCGCCCGCGGCCAGCGCGAGCGCGAAGCCGAGGGCGCGCCGGGGCGCCCGGCCGGGCCGGTTCACGGCCGCCCCGCCACCGTGATCGTCCTCTCCAGCCGGATGTCCGCCGAGGAAGCGCCCACCTCCAGGACCACCGGCCCGTCCTCGACCGCCCAGTCGTGGACGTCCGTGTCCCAGTAGGCGAGCGCGGAGGCGTCCAGCGGGAAGCGCACCGTCCGCGTCTGGTGCGGGAGCAGCGAGATCCGGCGGAAGCCGCGCAGGTCCCGGATGGGACGCGGCAGCTTCGAGTCCGGGTAGCGCACGTAGAGCTGCACCACTTCGTCGCCCGCGCGGGCGCCGGTGTTGGTCACGTCCACCGCGACCGTCACGGTGTCGCCGCGCCGCAGCGTGTCGGCGCTGGTCCGCAGCCGCGTGTAGCCGAAGGTGGTATAGCCGAGCCCGTAACCGAACGGATACAGCGGCACGCCGTCGAAGAAGCGGTAGGTCCGGTGCGCCATCGAGTAGTCGTCGAACGGCGGCAGGTCGGCCACGCCGCGGTAGAACGTGACCGGCAGCCGGCCGCCCGGGTCGTAGCGGCCGAACAGCACGTCGGCGATCGCGGTGCCGCCGGCCTGGCCGGGGTACCACGCTTCCAGGATCGCCGGCACGTGGCCGGCCGCCCAGCTCACGGCCAGCGCGCTCCCGTTGAGGAGCACCAGCACGACGGGCTTGCCCACCGCGGCGATCCGCTCCAGCAGCCGCTGCTGCGGCGCCGGCAGGTCGAGGCTGGTGCGGTCGCCGCCGTCGAAGCCGGCGGTGTGGATGCGCATCTCCTCGCCCTCGAGCCGCGAGGTGATGCCGAGACACAGGACCACCACGTCCGCCGCCTCGGCCGCGCGCACCGCCTCGGCCTCCAGCACTTCGCTCGGCGGCGCCCACAGCAGCTGCAGGCCGGCCACCCCGTACGACTCCGCGCCCTCCACCCGCAGCCGGTAGTCGCGGCCGGCCTCGAGCCGCACCGCTGCGGTCGAGGGGAACCACGGCCGGCTCGGCTCGTCGTTGCGCGGCGGGAAGTACGATTTCACCACCAGGCTGTCGTCGAGCCACAGCCGGTACCGCACCGTCCCGATGAGGCCCAGCCGGTAGGCGCCGGTCGCCGGCGCCCGCAGCGTCCCGGTCCAGCGGACGCCGAAGTCGTCGGGGTTCATGTCGGCGCGCGGCGCGCGCTCCTCCCAGTCGGCGTCGAGCGTCGTGTCCACCGCGGTCCACAGCGGCGCGCCCGCCATCGTCCGCTCCGCGAAGTAGGCCACGTCGAGGCCGCGCCGGCCGTCGGCGGTCCGCAGCACGGCGGACGGCACCACGGTGGTCACCGGAACGCTGTCGGCCACGTCGGAGCCCTGGGCGTAGACCACGTGGGTCGCGCGCGGGACCGCCGCGCGGATCCCCCGCAGCGGCGTGACCGGATCGGCGGGCGTCCCGTTGTAGTTGCCGAGCAGCACGTGCACCTGGTCCGCGTTGGGGCCGATGACGGCGATCGTGCCCAGGTCGGGCCGCAGGGGCAGCAGGCCGCCGGCGTTCTTGAGCAGGACCATCGACTCCCGCGCGACCCGGAGCGCCAGGGCCCGGTGGGCCGGCGCGTCGAGGTCGCGGAACGGGACCCGCGCCCACGTCACCCGCGCGGGCGGATCGAACATCCCGAGCCGGAAGCGCGCCGTCATCAGCCGCGTCACGGCGCTGTCCACCAGGGCCTCGCTCACCAGCCCCCGCCGCACCGCGGCCGCCAGGCTGTCGTAGCTGCGCCCGCAGTCCAGGTCGGTGCCGGCCTTGAGCGCCATCGCGGCGGCTTCCGCGGCGCCCGGCGCCACCCGGTGGGTGCGCCAGATGTCGGCGACGGCGTCGCAGTCGGACACCACGTAGCCGCGGAATCCCCACCGGCCGCGCAGCTCGTCCTCGAGCAGCAGGTCGCTGGCGCAGGCGGGGGAGCCGTCCACCCGGTTGTAGGCGCACATCACCGACTGCGCGCCGCCTTCCACGACCGCGGCCCGGAACTGGGGCAGGTAGCTCTCGTGCAGGTCGCGCTCGCTCGGATGGACGTCGAACTGGTGCCGCAGCGGTTCGGGCCCGCTGTGCACCGCGAAGTGCTTCGGGGTGGACACGGCCTCGAGGTAGCGCGGGTCCGGGCCCTGCAGGCCGCGCACGAACTGGACCGCCAGCCGGCCGGCGAGGTACGGGTCCTCGCCGTAGGTCTCCTGGCCGCGCCCCCAGCGCGGGTCCCGGAACAGGTTGACGTTCGGCGACCAGAAGGTCAGCCCCTCGAACCGCGCCGGGTCGCCGTGGCGGAGGACCTCGTGGTACTTGGCGCGCGCCTCGTCGGCGATGACCGCGGCCTCCCGGAAGATCAGCGAATCGTCCCAGGTGGCGGCCATCCCGATCGCCTGCGGGAAGCTGGTGGCGAGACCCGCGCGCGCGACGCCGTGCAGCGCCTCGTTCCACCAGTTGTAGGCGGGGACGCCCAGCCGGGGGATCGCGGCGGCGAAGTCGCTCATCTGGGAGACCTTCTCCTCGAGCGTCATCCGGCCCACCAGGTCGGCGGCGCGCGCCTCGAAGGAGAGGCTGGTGTCCCGGTACGCCGGCGCCTGGGCCGCGGCAGGGCCGGCCGCGAGCCCGATGCCCATCACCACGGCCGCCGCGGCGGCGATCCGCGGCCGCGCCGGCCCGTCCCCGGACACCCGTGCGCCCATCCCGCCCCCCCAGGAGATATTATGACCTGACCTCGCCACCGGCGCTCAACATGGGCCCGGCGCCGCCGGCGATCAAGGCGACGGAGCCGAGGCCTGGCACGCGCGCGCCGGGGACCGCACTTTGAAGGTGCGGAGGGGCGATGGACCTCGAGGAGCTGACGCGGCTGTACGACTTCCACGACCAGACGGTCGTCATCACCGGCGGCGCCGGCGTCCTCGGGGGCGAGATGGCCTGCGCGCTGGTGGGGTGCCGGGCCAACGTCGCGATCCTCGACCGCGACCCGGCGATGGCCGAGCGGCTGGTGCACCGGATCCCCACGGGCGTCGGCCGGTTCATCGTGGTCTACGGCGACGTGCTGGACCGGGACAAGCTCGCCGCCGCGCACGAGAAGATCGTGGCCGAGTTCGGACGGGTGGACGCGCTGGTCAACGCGGCGGGCGGCAACGACCCGCGCGCCACGACGGGGCCGGCGGGGAGCTTCTTCGACCTGCCGCCGGAGGCGTTGCGCTCGGTGCTCGATCTCAACCTGCTCGGCACGGTCCTGCCCTGCCAGGTGTTCGGGCGCGCGATGGCCGAGCGCAAAAGCGGCGTGATCCTGAACGTCTCGTCCATGAACGCGCTGCGGCCGCTGACCCGCATCGCCGCCTACTCGGCGGCCAAGGCGGCGGTGAGCAACTTCACCCAGTGGCTGGCCGTGCACATGGCCCAGGAGTACTCGCCCCGGATCCGCGTGAACGCGATCGCGCCCGGGTTCTTCCTCACCGAGCAGAACCGGTTCCTGCTGACCGACCGGGCGTCGGGCGACCTCACGCCGCGCGGGCGGAGCATCCTCGCCCACACGCCGATGGGCCGGTTCGGCACGCCGGAGGACCTGCTGGGTACCGTGCTGTGGCTGCTCTCGCCGGCGTCCGCGTTCGTGACCGGCACCGTCGTCCCGGTGGACGGCGGGTTCGCGGCGTTCTCCGGCGTGTGAGCGGCGCAACCGTGAGGGAAAGGACGGCGCGATGAGCGCGGACAAGGCCGTCGGGGTGATCGGCCTCGGCGTGATGGGCAGGAACCTGGCGCTCAACATGGCGCGCAACGGCTTTTCGGTGGCGGGCTACGACATCGACGCGGACAAGGTGCAGGCCGCGCGCGCGGCGTTCGCCGGCAAGCCGATGGCGGTCGCCGGGGTGCTGGCGGAGTTCCTGGCGCAGCTGGAGCGGCCGCGCCGCATCCTGGTGATGGTGCCGGCCGGCTCGCCGGTGGACGCGGTGGTCGCGGAGCTGCGGCCCGTGCTGGCGAAAGGCGACGTGCTGATCGACGGCGGGAACTCGTTCTTCGAGGACACGCGCCGCCGCATCGCCGCGCTCCAGGGGACCGGCATCCTCTACGTCGGCACCGGGGTGAGCGGCGGCGAGGAAGGCGCGCTCAAGGGCCCGTCCATCATGCCGGGCGGGAACCCGGACGCGTGGCCCGTCGTCGGTCCCCTCCTGCAGAAGATCGCGGCCCGGGCGAGCGACGGGCAGCCGTGCTGCGAGTGGATCGGCCCCGACGGCGCGGGGCACTTCGTGAAGATGGTGCACAACGGGATCGAGTACGGCGACATGCAGATGATCGGCGAGGCCTACTTCCTGATGGAGCGGGTGCTCGGCCTCTCCGCGCCCGAGATGCGGGACGTGTTCGCCGAATGGAACCGGGGGGAGCTGGACAGCTACCTCATCGAGATCACGGCCGCGATCCTGGCGAAGCGCGACCCCGACACCGGCAAGCCGCTGGTGCAGGTGATCCTCGACACGGCGGAGCAGAAGGGCACCGGCAAGTGGACCAGCGGCGCCGCCCTCGACCTCGGCGTGCCCGCGCAGACCATCGCCGTCGCCGTGTTCGCCCGGATGATGAGCGCCCTCAAGGCGGAGCGGGTGGCCGCCGCGCGGGTGCTCCCGGGGCCGGACGCGAAGTTCACCGGCGACCGGACAGCCTTCATCGCGATGATCCGCGACGCGCTGTACGCCTCCAAGATCTGCTCCTACGCGCAGGGGTTCCAGCTGCTGCGGGCCGCGGACGACCACTACCGCTGGGGCCTCACGTTCGGCTCCATCGCGTCGCTGTGGCGCGCCGGGTGCATCATTCGCGCGCGATTCCTCGCCAAGATCAAGGACGCCTACGACCGCGACCCCGCGCTGCCGAACCTGCTCCTCGACCCCTACTTCGCCGCTGCGATCCGGGACGCCTCCGCCGGCTGGCGGAAGGTGGTCGCGACCGCCGCGGACGTCGGCGTGCCGGTCCCGGCCTTCGGCAGCGCGCTGGCGTACTACGACAGCTACCGGACCGCGGTGCTGCCGGCCAACCTGCTCCAGGCACAGCGCGACTTCTTCGGCGCCCACACCTACCGGCGGATCGACCGGGAGGGCGTGTTCCACACCGACTGGGAAGGCGGGGCCTGACCCGTGATCGGGCGCGGATCGCCCGCGGACGACCTCGGCGCGCCGGAGGTCCGCGCGATCGCGGCGGAGTTCATCGCGCGGGAGCGCCTGGAGGGGAAGCGGGTGGTCGCGATCATCCCCGACCAGACGCGCTCGGGTCCCATCGGCCTGATGTTCCGGGTGCTGTACGACCTCCTGGCGGGGCGCGTGCGCGCGCTCGACTTCCTCATCGCGCTCGGCACGCACCCGCCGATGAGCGAGGCGGCGATCGACGCGCGGCTGGGGATGGCGCCCGGGGAGCGCGCCGCGCGGTACGCGCGGAGCCGGGTGGTGAACCACGCCTGGAAGGACCCGGCCCAGCTGACCACGATCGGCACCATCCCGCGCGAGCAGGTGGAGGAGCTGTCGGGCGGGATGATGCACCAGCCGGTGCCGGTGACCATCAACCGGATGGTCCTCGACTACGACGTCGTCCTGATCGTCGGGCCGACGTTCCCGCACGAGGTGGTCGGGTTCTCCGGCGGGAACAAGTACCTGTTCCCCGGCATCGCGGGCGCCGAGATCATCGACATGTTCCACTGGCTCGGGGCGCTGATCACCAGCCCCGTGATCATCGGCCGCAAGCACACGCCGGTGCGCGCGGTGGTGGACATCGCGGCGCGGATGCTCCCGGTGCCGCGCCTGTGCATGAGCCTGGTGGTCCGCGCCGGCGGCCTGGCGGGGCTGTTCTGCGGCACCCCCGAGGAGGCGTGGTCCGCGGCGGCCGATCTCTCGAACCGGATCCACATCGTCTACAAGGACCGGCCGTTCGCGAGCGTGCTGTCCTGCGCGCCGCCGATGTACGACGAGATGTGGGTCGGCGGGAAGTGCGCCTACAAGCTCGAGCCGGTGGTGGCCGACGGCGGCGAGCTGATCATCTACGGGCCGCACATCGGCCGCGTCTCGGCCACCCACGGCGCGCTGATCGAGCGCATCGGGTACCACGTGCGCGACTACTTCCTCAAGCAGATGGCGCGGTTCGCCGACGTGCCCGGGGGCATCCTCGCGCACTCGACCCACGTGAAGGGGCTCGGCAGCTACGAGGACGGCCGGGAGCGCCCGCGGACCACCGTGACGCTGGCGACCGGCATCCCGGAGGCCCTGTGCCGCAAGATCAACCTCGGCTGGCGGGATCCGGCCTCCATCCACCCCGAGGCGTGGCGCGACCGGGAAGGGGAGGGCCGGCTGCTGGTGCCCCAGGCCGGCGAGACGCTGTACCGGCTGCGCGACGACCCGTTCGGCCTCCCGCCCCGCGCGGCGGCGTCGTGACGCGAGGCCGCCCGCGCCCTCACTCATCCGGAGCTTCGCGTGGCGCATGACCTGAAGATCCCCGCGGCCGGCGCACTCGACCTCGTGAGCCTCGGCGCGCTGGTGCACCGGCTCGACCCGGGCGTCGTGCCGTTCCGCAAGGCGACCCGGTGCGACATCCACGTGAGCGGCGGCGAGTTCAACGTCGCGGCGAACCTCGCCGACTGCTTCCGCCTCAACACGGCGATCGTCACCGCGATGGTGGACTACCCGATCGGCGACCTGATCGCGGAGCGGGTGCGGGCGATGGGCGTGCGCCCGTTCTACAAGCGCTTCGCGCACGACGGGGTGACCGGCCCCAACATGGCCACCGTCTACAGCGACCGTGGGCACGGGGTGCGCGCGCCGGTCGTGTTCTACAACCGCAGCAACGAGGCCGCCGCGCGGCTCGGGCCCGGCGACTTCGACTGGAAGGCCGTCTTCGCCGGCGGGGTGCGCTGGTTCCACAGCGGCGGGATCTTCGCCTCGCTCTCGGCCACGACCGGGCCGCTGATCCTCGAGGCGATGCAGGCCGCGAAGGCCGCCGGCGCCGTCACCAGCTTCGACCTCAACTACCGCGAGCGGCTGTGGAGCATCTGGGGCGGCGCGACCCGGGCCGCCGAGGTGATCGGCCGCATCGTCGAGCAGGTGGACGTGCTGGTGGGCAACGAGGAGGACCTGCAGCAGGCCCTCGGCGTCGGGGGACCCGCGGCCGCCGCCGCCTCCGGGCTCGATCCGGGCCGCTTCTACGCGATGATCGACGCGGTGACCGCGAAGTACCCCGGCATCAAGGCGGTGGCCACGACGCTGCGCGAGGTGCACTCGGCCAACCGGCACGCGTGGACCGCGGTGGCGTGGGTGGCGGGGAAGCGCTGCGCCGCGCCGACCTGCGACCTCGACGTGCGCGACCGGGTGGGGGGCGGCGACGGTTTCGCCAGCGGCTTCTTCTACGGGTTGCTGGCGGGGGAGACGCCCGAGGCGGCGGTGAAGCTCGGCTGGGCGCACGGGGCGCTCGTGACCACCTTCCCCGGCGACACGACGATGGCGACCCTGGAGCAGGTCCGCGCCTACGCGCAGGGCGCCAGCGCGCGGATCCAGCGCTGAGCCGCCCCGCGTGATCGGAGTGGAGCTCCACGTCAACCACCGGCGCGGCACCGTCCGGCCGGGCACGTCGATTTTCGACGCCGCGCGCGCGCTCGGCGTGTTCGTCCCCACCTCGTGCATCACCCAGGGCAAGTGCAAGGAGTGCATGGTCGAGGTCGCCGAGGGGATGGAGCACCTCTCGCCGCGGACCGCGGCCGAGAGCCACCTCTCGGGAATCCTCCGCCTCTCGTGCCAGGCGCGGGTGCTGCCCGTGCCGGAGGGCGCGGCGGCGCCGCGCCTGGTGCGCTGCCACACGATGCGGCGCGGCGAGATGCGGATCGAGCGCCACGCGCTCGACCTCCCCGTGCACCTCGCCAGCGTGCCGCGGGATCCGTGCGTGACGCGGGACGGCGAGCGGGTGCTGCTCGACGGCAGGCCCATCGCGCGCGCCGCGGCCGGCACCCCGCTGCTGGGGCTCGCGGCCGACCTCGGCACCACCACGGTGGTGCTGCGGCTGTTCGACCTGGAGAGCGGCGAGGCGGTCGCCGACACGTCGTTCGAGAACCCGCAGCGGTTCGGCGGCTCCGACGTGATGTCGCGGATCCACTTCGACACCCACCACCGCGGGAAGCTGCTCCAGCGCACCCTCGCCGGGTACCTCACCCACGCGATCGAGGAGTTCCGCGTGGACCCGCACGCCATCTACGAGATGGTGGTCGCCGGCAACTCGACGATGCGGGACCTGTTCTTCCGGCTCGACGTGTACTCGATCGGCCAGAACCCCTACCGCTCCATCACCGAGGTCGAGGCGCGCGACGGGCAGCGCGCCGGCACCTGCGTGACGGCCACGCCGGCGCGGCTGCGCCTCCCGATCCACCCCAGGGCGCGGGTCTACGGGCTGCCGATCGTGAGCGGCCACGTCGGCGCCGACGCGGCGGCCTGCATGCTGGCCGTGGACATCGAGCGCGAGGAGCGCCTGGTGGCCGTGATGGACATCGGCACCAACACCGAGCTGATCGTCGGGAACCGGCACAGGATCCTCGCCGCGTCCTGCCCGGCGGGGCCGGCGTTCGAGGGCGGGAAGATCCTGTGCGGGATGCCGGGCCTGCCGGGCGCCATCGAGCAGGTGCGCATCCTGCCGGACGGCGCGTTCCGCACCGCCACCATCGGCGGGGGCCCCGCCGAGGGCATCTGTGGCTCGGGGCTGGTGGACGCGCTGGGCGAGCTGCTGAGGACCGGGCGGATGAACGCGCTCGGCCGGCTCGAGGACGGCGAGAGCCAGGTGGTGCTCGACGCGCGCGGCGAACGCCCGATCGTGCTGCGCGAGGCCGACATCAACGAGCTGGCGCAGGCCAAGGGCGCCAACGTCGCGGGCCTGTTCATCGTGATGGAGCGCTACGGCGTGCGGTTCGAGGATCTCGACGTCTTCTACCTCGCCGGCGGGTTCGGCCGCCACCTCGACCTGGACTCGGCCCGGCGCATCGGGCTCATCCCGAACCTCGACGGCGCCCGGATCCGGCAGGTGGGCAACGCCGCCATCGAGGGCGCCAGCATCGCGCTGCTGTCGCGGGCGCGGCGCGCGGAGCTGGAGCAGCTGGTCGAGCGCGTGGAGCACGTGCGGCTCGAGACGCATCCGGACTTCTTCCACTACTTCGTGGAGGGTTGCCAGTTCCAGCCCGTGGAGACGCCGGTGGCGCCGCCGCCGGCGCCGGGGGCGCCGCGGTGACGCCATGACGGCCGAGCGGGATCGTGCGGGCGGCGCGACGGACGGTGACGGGGCGGCCGAGGCTTCTCGCGGCCCGATGAGCGCCGCCGCGCTGCTCGAGCTGGCCGACCCCGCGCCCGCGGTCGTGGTCCAGGAGCCGGAGTACCGGCGCCTCCTGGGCTGGCCCCGGGAACACGAGGTCACCGGCCGCTCGCTGGAGCTGGCCGCGTGGGCGCGGAGCTGGTACGCCGGGCACGGCCGGCCGTGGTGGTTCGCCCGGCAGGCCGGCGGCCTGTCGCTGGCCGGCGGGCGCGTCGAGATCGAGGGGACGGCCTTCGACGCCCCGCGCCTGGGCGAGATGCTGGCGCAGGCCGGGGCCACGTCGGCGATGCTGGTGGCGGTGGGCGCGGGCGGCGCGTGCGAGGAGCACGCGCGCTGGCTGTGGGAGGAGGGGAAGCCCGACGAGTACTTCTTCCTCGAGGTGTACGGCTCGGCGGTGGTCGAGGCGCTGGTCGCGGCGGCCGCGTTCCGGCTCTGCGAGTGGGCCGACGGCCGCGCGCTCGCCGTCCTGCCGCACTACAGCCCGGGCTACCCCGACTGGGACATCGGCGACCAGGGCAGGCTGCTGGATCTCGTGGGCCTCGAGCGCCGCGGCGACCTGCCCGAGGGCGTGCGCGCGCTGCCGACCGGGATGCTGCGCCCCAAGAAGTCGCTGCTCGCGGTGTTCGGCCTCACGCCGCACGTCGAGCGCGTCCAGCGCCTCACCACGCTGGTGCCGTGCGCGAACTGCGCGCTCGCGGGGTGCCGCTACCGGCGCGCGCCGTACCGCCGTCCGCTCCGCCAGCTGGAGTCGGTGCACCCGTCGCCCGACGACGGCGCCACGGCCGGTGCCGGGGGGAACGGGGCCGGCGCCGGTGCACGAGTGCCGCTCACGGCCGGCGCCCGCTACTCGGTGGCGCCCGCGGTGCTGCGGCGCTGGGCCGACGAGCGGCTGCGGATGCGATGCCTCGCCGACGGGTCGGTCGAGGCGACCTTCCGCTACGACGGCACCACCTGCTCGAACCTCGGCCAGCCGCTGGCGTTCGAGTACCGGATCCGGCTCGCGTCGCGGGAGGAGGGCTACCGGATCGTGGATCTCTCCTGCGCCCCGGTGCCGGGCGACCTCGGGCACAAGTTCATGTGCGAGTACCTCGCCGACGGCGAGGCCCTGATGCGCGCCATCGCCACCGAGCGGCCGCTGCTCGGCCACCCGCTCGACGCGGTGGTGAGCTGGCGGCGGGGCACCAGCGCCGCCGGCTGCTACTGCACGGCGTCGAGCCGCGAGCACAAGTGGGGGCTGGCGCTGGAAGTGCTGCACTGCGCGCTGGCGCGCGAGGACGCGCCGGTGGCGGGCTGAAGCGGCGGCGCCCGACTCCGGGCGGCTCGCCGCGGCCGGGAACCTGAACGGTCACGCGGAGCGACGATGAAGAAGCTGTGCGACGTCAACCAGGCGGCGGCGGAGAAGCTGCCGCCGCAGTTCGCCGACAAGTCGGGCGTGGGCGTGCACTACGCCGACGCGTTCATCAAGCCGATGAACGTCACGCTCGACGACGGCACCCGCGTGGCGTGCAAGCGCCGCGGGCTCAAGATCACCCTCACGGTGGGCACGAAGAAGGGCGAGGGGCTGCTGCGGCGGCTCGAGGTGAGCCGGGACCCGGTGGCGATGCTCAGGGCCGCGCTCGCCGAGGCCGCCAAGGCGGCCGGCGTCGAACTCGCGGTCGGCGAGACCGAGATCCTGGTCGGCCTCGGTTGAAGAAGGAGAAGCCGGACCGGGCGCCCAGGGTGATGGCGAGGTCCACGCCGATCGGCGCGGAGGCCGCGCGGTGAGAATCCTGGTGTCGGGCGCCGGCATCACCGGCTCCGCGGCGACGCTGTTCCTGCGCGCGAGCGGCCACGACGTGGTCACGGTGGACAGCGCACCGGCGTTCCGCCGGCTCGGCTACATGCTGTCGCTCAAGTACTTCGGCCTCGGCATCGTCCATTCTCTCGGGCTGCTGGACGCAGTCCGGCGCGTCGGCATCCCGTATCGCGTCACGCAGGTGTACGACGCGAAGGGCGAGTTCGTGCAGGAGTTCCCGCTCGAGCTGCTGAACCGGGCGGTGAAGGGGTCGGTCTTCCTGCTGCGGTCCGATCTGCACCACGTGCTGTTCGCCGCCGCGGACACGGTCGTCCCCGTGCGGTTCGGCGTGCACCTCACGGCACTCGAGCCGGGCGCGGCCGGGGTCGACGTGGCCTGGTCCGACGGCCGCCGCGAGCGGTTCGATCTCGTCGTGGTCGCCGAGGGGCTCCGCTCGGCGACCAGGCGGATGGTGTGGGGCGACCAGGGATTCCGCCCCTTCGACGTCATCTACTCCGCCGCGGTGGTGGACGGGAGCCACGACGTCCCCGACCGGGTGTGCCAGCTGTTCGTCGAGCCGGGGACGACGGTGCAGCTGTTCCCTCTTCCGGATGGGAAGCTGGTGATCCAGTCGTATTTCCGCGGCGTGCTGAACCCGGGCACGCCGTCGGATCAGGTCCGCCCACTGATGCACCAGGCGTGTCACCGCTTCCCGCCGAAGATCCGCGACCTGGTGGATCGCGTGGCCGACAGCGCCTACGTCTTCTGCGACAGCGTCGGAATGATCTCGCTGCCGGAGCTGTCGAGGGGCCGGGTGGTCCTGCTCGGCGACGCGGGGTACTGCCCGAGCTTCCTGTCGGGCATGGGGGCCTCCATGGGTCTGCTGGGCGCCGAGGCGCTCGACAAGTCGCTGCGCGAGACTCCGGACGTGCCGCGCGCGCTGGCGACCTTCAACGGCCTGATGCAGCCGGTCATCGCGCACTACCACCGCGCTGCCGAGTCGAACCTCGACCTGCTGCTGACGCGGAGCGCGCTCCGCGCCTGGTGGCACGGCTGGGTGATGCGCCGCTTCCCGCCGGCGCTGGTGGTGCGGCAGCTCGTGCGCCAGCGGGAGCTGGAGACGTCCCTGTTGCGGGGGTTCGGGCCGCTCGAGGTGTCGTGACGTGCCGGCGGGCGTCGCCGTCCGGCCGCGGGCGGCGCCGGCCCGGTCGTGCGGCGCGCGGGCCGGGGCGTATTATTGGGCACCCCCGTCGCATCCGAGCCGGACCGCTACCGCACCGCTCCGGAGGCCGTGATGAACACCCGCCGCCAGTTCCTGATCCAGGCGCCCGTCGCCCTGCTCGCCGTCGCCGGCGCCTGCCGCGAGGGCGGCAGGGGCGCGAGCGCCGCGGCCGGCCAGCAGACGCCGGCGCCCGGCGCGCCGCCGACCTTCGGGACAGGCCCAGGCTCCGGCCCGCCGGTCACCGAGGCGACTTTCGCCGAGGCCGAGAAGCTGGCGCAGGTCGCGATGACGCCCGCGCACCGGACGCAGGCCGCGCGCTCGTGGCGCAGATCCCTGGCGCCGTACCTCGAGCGGCGGGCCGGCCCGCGCAAGGTCGCCCTGGCTCCGACCGACACGCCGGCGCTGGGGTGGAACCCGGCGATCCCCGGCGCCCAGGCGGGGCCCCCGCGCGACCGGTTCGTCCGCAGCGCAGCCGTCGCGCCGCTGCCATCGAGCGACGACGACATCGCCTTCGCGCCGGTGGCGCGGCTCTCGCGCTGGATCGAGTCGCGCCAGCTCACCTCGACCCGGCTCACCGGCATCTACCTGAGCCGCATCGAGCGGCTCAACGCGAAGGTCAACGCCGTCATCACCCTCGCGAAGGACCGCGCGCTGGACCGGGCGGCGCAGGCCGACCGCGAGATGGCGGCGGGCCGGTACCGCGGCCCCCTGCACGGCATTCCGTACGGGGTCAAGGACCTGCTCGACACCGCGGGCATCCGGACGACCTGGGGGGCGGAGCCGTTCCGGGACCGGATCCCGGCCGAGGATTCCACGGTGGTGCGGCGGCTCGACGAGGCGGGCGCGGTGCTGGTGGCCAAGCTCTCGCTCGGCGCCCTGGCGCTCAACGACGTCTGGTTCGGCGGCCAGACGATGAACCCCTGGCTGCTCGAGGAGGGGGCGTCCGGGTCCAGCTGCGGACCGGGCGCCGCGACCGCCGCGGGCCTGGTCGCGTTCGCCATCGGCAGCGAGACCGACGGCAGCATTGTGAGCCCGTCGATGCGCTGCGGACTGACCGGCCTGCGGCCGACGTTCGGCCGCGTGCCGCGCGGCGGCGCCATGACGCTCTGCTGGTCGCTCGACAAGCTCGGCCCGATGACGCGGTCGGTCGAGGACGCGATGCTGGTGCTGCGCGCGATCACCGGTCCCGACGCGGGCGACCCGTCGAGCGTGCCGTGCCGGCTGGACTTCGACGCCACCCGGCCGGTCCGGGGCCTCAAGGTCGGCTACGTCGACGCGTGGATGAAGGAGAGCCCCGCGACCGACGTGGACCGCACCGCGCTCGAGACCATGCGCTCGCTCGGGATGGTGCCGACGCCCGTGACGCTGCCGGACTGGCCCTATTCGTCCCTGATGCCGGTCCTGTTCGCCGAGGCTGCCGCGTCGTTCGAGGAGCTGACGCTCGGCGGGCAGGACGACACGCTGCGGATGCAGGTGGACGACGCCTGGCCCAACCTGTTCCGCCAGTCGCGGTTCCTCTCGGCGGTGGACCTGGTGCAGGCCGACCGGCTGCGCCGGCGGGTGGCGCAGGAGATGGCGCGCGTCCTCTCGCAGGTGGACCTGCTGCAGGTGCCCTCGCTCCGGGACGAGCAGCTGACGATCACCAACTTCACCGGCCACCCCTCGCTCACCCTGCGGGCGGGCTTCGTCGAGGTCGCGGAGGCGCGCAGCGACTGGGCACCGGATCCGGCGCATCCACTCCCCAAGTTCTCGCCGCCGCGGCGCGTCCCGCACGGCATCACGCTGATCGGGCGCCTGTTCGACGAGGGGACGCTGGCGCGCGCGGGCCTGGCGCTCGAGAGCGCCGTCGGGGTCGTCGCCGAGCGGCCGGCGGGGTTCTGACGCGGGGCCTGGCGCGCGGCCGTCCGCGGATCCCGGCCGCGCGGGCCGGCGCTCCCCTTGCACTTCTACAGGTGGGTGCCTATCCTGTCCTGTAGAAGCGCAAGGGGACACGCGTGACCGACGAGCGGCTCGATCTCCCGCAGGGCACCCTGGACCTGCTGATCCTGAAGGCGCTGTCGCTCGGCCCGCAGCACGGCTGGGCGATCTCCGAGCGTCTCCACCAGGTCTCGCGCGCCACGCTGCAGGTGCCGCAGGGCTCGCTGTATCCGGCGCTGCACCGCCTGGAGCGGCGCGGCTGGATCGCGCCCCGCTGGGGCGCGTCCGACAACAACCGCCGGGCCAAGTTCTACGAGCTGACGCGCACGGGGCGGAAGCAGCTCGAGACCGAGGCCGACAGCTGGCGGCAGCTGACGGCGGCGGTGGCGCTGGTCCTGAGGATGGCGTAGGCAGGACGGCCGTGCTGCGCGAGTGGCTGAGCGAGGCGCGCTACCGGCTGCGCGCGGTGTTCCGGCGGGGCGGGCTGGAGCGCGACCTCGACGAGGAGCTGCGCTACCACCTCGAACGCGAGGCCGAGCAGCTCGTGCAGGCCGGCGTGGAACCGGCCGAGGCGATGCGGCAAGCGCGCATCGCGCTGGGCGGCGTCGAGCGCACCAAGGACGAGAGTCGCGACGAGCGCGGCGTCTCCTGGCTCGACGTCGCCGCGCGGGACCTGGGCTACGCGTGGCGGAGCCTGCGGACCAGCCCGGGCTTCACCACCGCCGTCGTCCTCACCCTGGCGCTCGGCATCGGCGGCACCACGGCCGTCTTCAGCGCCGTGGACGCGGTGCTCCTCAAGCCGCTCCCCTACGCCTCGCCGGGACAGCTGGTGCGGATCTACGCCGCGTGGGTCCAGCGCCCGACGGCCGAGTCGTTCGTGACGCCGGTCCATTTCCTCGCCTACCGCGGGCCGTCGAGCACGCTGCAGGCCATCGCCGCCACCAACACGTACGACGAGACCGGCGCCGACATCGGCTCCGGCGACGACGTCCGCCGGATCCGCACGCTGCAGGTGAGCGCCGACTACTTCGACGTGCTGCGCACGCCGCCGGCGCTGGGCCGCGGCTTCGACCGGGACGAGGAGAACGGGCCGAACATCGACGAGGGCGTCGGCGCGCCGCTCGTGGTGCTGAGCCATCGGCTGTGGCTCGAGCGGTTTCACGGCGACCCGCGCGTCCTCGGGCGCAGCCTGACGATGAGCGGCGAGCCGTTCACCGTGGTGGGCGTCATGCCCGAGGGCTTCGCCGACCCGATCGC
>DATJUT010000038.1 GCA_035502185.1 Gemmatimonadales bacterium | reverse complement strand
GGGGTCGTAGCGCGCCTGCCAGTACTGCCCGCCGCCGTACATCGCGCCCACCGACGCCTGCGAGGCCTGCTCGTTCATGCCGTCGTACATCCCCTGCAGGAACACGATCGCGACGAACGAGAACGACAGCGCGATCACGTTCAGCCACGTGCGCACGCCCGCCCCGAGGAGGTTGCGCAGCGCGAGCCGGAGGATCAGCACGCTACCTCCGCTCGTCGGCGGCGATCCGGCCGTCCACCAGCGTGACCTTGCGGCGGAGGTAGCCGATCACCTTCTCGTCGTGGGTCGCGAACACGAACGTCGCGCCGAGCGTCTCGTTCAACCGCACCATCGTGCGCATGATGTGGTGCGAGTTCTCGGCGTCGAGGTTGGCCGTCGGCTCGTCGGCCAGGACGATCTCCGGCTGCTTGACCACGGCGCGGGCGATCGCGACGCGCTGGCTCTGCCCGCCCGAGAGCTGCGCGGGCCGCGAATCCGCCCGGTCGGCGAGGCCGACCCAGTCCAGCGTGTCCATCACCATCTTCCGGCGCCGGCCGCCGTCGATGCCGCGCAGCAGCAGCGGGAACTCCACGTTCTCGTAGACCGTGTAGACCGGCAGCAGGTTGAACGTCTGGAAGATGAAGCCGATGTGCTCGCTGCGGAGCCGCGCCGCCTCGCGGTGCGTGAGCCGCGCGACGTCGGCGCCGAGCACCTCGACGCGCCCCGCCGTGGGAACGTCGAGCGAGCCGATGATGTTGAGCAGCGTCGTCTTGCCGGAGCCGCTGGGCCCGACCACGCCGGAGAACTCGCCCTTCGCGATGGTGAGGTCCACGGCGTCGAGCGCCTTGAGGACCCCGGCGCCCAGCGTGTACCGCTTCTCCAGCCCCACCGCCCGCACGTAGACCTGATCCGTCATGAGCGTCCCGTCAGTGATTGAACGTGACCAGGAGCTGCAGCCCGCTCCCCGCGAACGCCTGGCCCTGCTGCTGTGCCGCCTCGAGCCCCTGCGGCTGCTCAGGGTTCCAGAAGGCGAGCAGGTACAGGGTCCACGCGTCGTACGCCCGCTGCCAGGTGAGGATCCGGAACCACTGGTGCGCGGACCAGCTATGGTACACGATCGCCGACACCCGATCCACGATCCCCACCGGGTAGTTGACCAGTAGCCCCGTGAACGAGCCCCCGCCGCCGGCCCCGAGCGCCGAGGAGAGCGTGTCGAACCGGGAGAACTCGGCCAGCACGTAGAGGCCGTTCCCCACGCCGACGGTGTAGTCGGCCCCCACCGTCCAGAACCGCTGCCAGCGCGGCACCGCGAGCGCCGTGCCCTCGTGCACCACCGCCGCCTCGCCCCAGAGCCCGACCCCGACGTTCCACTTGCCGTCGAGGCCGAGGCGGTCCTCCGGGACGAACGTCCCGCCGGGGATGCTCCGCAGGTCCGCCTCCCGGTGGTGGTACGTGACGCCCACCTCGCCGGCCGGGAGCGGCGCCTGGATTCTGCCGCCGTACTCGACCGCCCCGCTCTCGGTCGGCGCCGTCTCCCAGCCCTTCGCCCGCGTGTTGCCCACGAGCGCCCAGCCCCAGAAGTTCACGTCGCCCGGCAGGTCGTAGCGCGCCAGCGCGCCCGTGACGCCGTCGGTGAGCTGCAGCGGATCGCGGGGATCGACCCGGTCGAACCACATCAGCGGCCGGAACAGCGTCGCCGATCCGAAGTTGATCTTCTGCAGGCCGATGCGGGTCTCGAAGCGCGGCGTGGCGAAGCGCAGCCAGGCGCGATACGGCTTGAGCACGCCGTCGAAGTCCGGCGCCCGCCCCCGGCCGTAGCTCCCGACGACGGACGCGTCGGCCGAGAGGTCGAGCGCGAGCGAGTCGCGGCCGCCCACCGACTGCCGCAGCGTGAAGTCGGGCAGGTAGCGCAGGCCGGTCTGGGAGACGACGGACGATTCGGGCCTGGAGGTGATCCAGGCGGAGGCCTCGCCGGCGAGCGCCGGCTGCTGAGCCCGCGCCGGCCGGAGACCGAGGCACAGGATCGCGACCGACGCGGCCCCGGCGCGGCGGATCCGGGCCGCAAGCCCGGAGCGCGAGGCCCGCCTACGGTTGGTCGCCGTGAATCCTCAGTCAGTCGTGCTCTGCGGCATGCCCCTAAGCTCCGCTCGGCAGACGGAGCTTGGCAAGGAAGGCGCCCGGCCGACGTTGACCCGAGTGGCGCGTTGCCCGATCACCGAAGTCGCGCCTCGCGGGCCCGAAGCCGCGCGCCCCAACCACCCCTCTTGACAGATCCCTAACAGCGTTATATCCGTTAACGTAGTTATGAGCGCCAAGTCTCTTGCCAGCTTCGAGCGCCGCGAGCAGGAGCGCGCCGACACGAGGGAGAAGATCCTCGAGGCGGCGCGACACATGTTCGTCGAGCAGGGCTACGAGGCCACCACGATGCGCGCCATCGCCGACGCCATCGCGTACACGCCCACCGCGCTCTACCACCACTTCGCCAACAAGCAGGCGCTGGTCGCCGAGCTGTGCCAGCTGGACTTCGACGGCCTCGCCCGCCACTTCGCGGCCGCGGCCTCGCTCCCGGATCCCATCGAGCGCATCCGGGAGATCGGCCTGCTCTACCTCCAGTTCGCCGTGGAGTACCCGAACCACTACAAGTTCATGTTCATGACGGCGCTCCCCGAGATCGAGCACCGCCCGGAGATCGTCGGCAACCCGGAGAAGGACGCCTACGCGCTGCTCGTGCTCTCCTGCCGCCAGGCCATCGAGCAGGGACGATTGCGCCCCCAGTACGCCGACCCCGACGAGCTGGCGCAGATCCTCTGGGCGTCGCTGCACGGACTGATCTCGCTCAGAATGACGAAGCACGATCCCTGGGTCCCGTGGCGCGACCTCGAGCACTCGGCGAGACAGGCGATCGAGATCCTCACCAGCGGCATCAGGCGGATGGAGACGGCGCCGTAGACCGGAGCGCCGCGAAACCGGAAGCGCATCAGGCCACGTAGAGACGAAAAGGAAGACGCAGCACGATCGGATGGGCGCGACCCATCTTTTTTCGCCACATCGAGTTAACAGTGTTAGGAGATATAGCGATGTTCACTCCAAAGCCGACGCGATCACTCCCGAAGCTCGCGCTCCTCACGGCCGCGCTCTTCGCGTTGGCCGGCAGGGCCGCTGCCCAGGCACCCGCCGCCGGCGTCGGCGCCGGTGCCGCCGTGCGGGCCCAGCCCGACCCCCTCGGCCCGCTCGTGGCTGAGGCGCTCCGCGCCAACCTCGGCCTCGCGGCCGAACGGCTCGGCGAGCGGCAGGCCGACGCCGACGTCACCGCCGCGCGCGGCCTCTTCCTGCCGTCGCTCGGCCTCGAGGCGCGCTCGTCGCAGCTCAACGGCGTGCCCAACATCGGCACCTTCGTGAATCCCGCCTTCGCCGCCCTCAACGGCGTGCTGGGGTCGAACCGCTTCCCCACCAACCTCGACTTCACCCTGCCGCAGGCGAACGACTCGCACCTCGAGCTGCGCCAGCCGCTGTTCAACGCCGGCATCGTCGCCGGCTACGCCGCGGCCCGCGCCCGCCGCGACGGCGCGCGCGAGGAGGTGCTCGCGGCCGAGCGGCGGCTCGCCGCCGACGTCCAGACCGCCTACCTCGGCGAGGCGAGCGCGCAGCGCGCCGTGGAGATCTACGCCGCCGCGCTCGCCCTGGTGGAGGAGAACCAGCGCGTCGCCGAGCGGCTGGTGGCGGCCGGGCGCGCGACGCCCGAGGCGGTGTTCCGCGCGCGCGCCGACCGGAGCGCGATCGTGCAGCAGCTCGCCGAGGCGCGCCAGCGCCAGACCGCGGCGGCGCGGCTCCTCAACCAGCTGCTCCGCCGCCCGCTCGACGCGCCGGTGGAGACGATTCCCGACAGCGCGCTCGCGCTGCCGCTCGCCATCGGCGTGGACGACGCCGTCGCCAGCGGCCTCGCCCGCCGCGAAGAGCTGCGGGAGGTGGACGCGGGCGTCCGCACCGCGGAGGCGGGCTCGCGCGCGGCCACGGCCGCGTACCTCCCCAGCTTCTCGCTGGCCGTGGACTACGGCTTCCAGGGCCGCGACCTCGCCTTGCGGCCGAGCCAGGACTACTGGGTCGCGTCCGTGGTGGTGGCGTGGAACCTGTTCGACGGCGGCCAGGATGCGTCCCGCCGCCGCGCCGCCGGCCTCGAGGTCGAGCGCGTGCGCACGCTCCGCGAGGACCTCGCCGAGCGGATCGTGCTCGAGGTGCGCACCGCGTACGAGGCCGCGGCCACGGCGCGGGCCGCGATCGCGACGGCCGAGGACCGGTTCGACGCGGCGCGCAGCACCTGGCAGCTCGTGCGCCGCCGCTACGAGGAAGGCGTCGCCAGCCCGGTGGAGCTGGTGGACGCGCGCACCGAGCTGACCACGGCCGAGCTGAACCGTTCCGTCACCGCCTACCAGTACGCCATCCGCTACGTGGACCTCGAGCGCGCGGCCGCGCTGCGCGACCTGAACCTGGAAGGAGCCGCCCGATGAACCGCCTCGCACTCGCTTCCCTGCTCTTCCTGGGCGCGGCCGGCTGCGGCCGCATCCGCTCCGAGGCTCCCCCGGCCTCCGACGCCGTGCCGGTCAAGGTCGCGCCCGTCGTCGTCGAGGCCGTCGCTCGGCCGCTCACCGCGACCGGGACCCTGGGCCCCAAGGAAGAGGTGCCGCTGAGCTTCAAGATCGGGGGCGTCGTGGGCCGCGTCCTCGTGGACGAAGGCCAGATCGTCCGCACGGGGGACACCCTCGCGGCGCTCGACCTCAGCGAGATCGACGCCGCCGTCGCCCGGGCCCGCAGCGGAGCTGACAAGGCGGCCCGGGACCTGGCGCGAGCACAGCGACTCTATGCCGACACCGTGGCGACACTCGAGCAGGTGCAGGACGCGCAGACCGGCCGCGACGTGGCCGCCGCGGAGCTGGAGAGCGCGGCGTTCAACCGGCGCTACGCGGTGATCGTGGCGCCTTCGGCCGGGGTGATCCTGAAGCGGAGCGCGGAGCCGGGCGAGCTGGCGCAGGCCGGCACGGCGGTCCTGACGCTGGGGAGCCGCGCGCGCGGGGTGGTCTTCCGCGCCGCGCTGGCCGACCGCGACGCGGTGCAGGTGGCCCTGGGCGACCGCGCCGAGGTGCGGTTCGACGCGCTGCCCGACCGCGCGTTCGCCGGGACCGTGACCGAGATCGCGGCCGCGGCCGACCCGCAGACCGGCACCTACCGCGTCGAGGTGGCGCTGCCGGCGGCGGCGGGCCTGGCGAGCGGCCTGGTGGGCCGGGTGGACATCAGGCCGCGCGCCGCGCGGCGGGCGACGATGGTGCCGGTCGAGGCCGTGCTCGAGGCCGACGGCTCCAGGGCCAGCGTGTTCGCCCTCTCGCCCGACGGCCGGCACGCCCTGCGCCGCTCCGTGACCGTCGGCTTCCTCGCGGGCGACCGCGTGGCGGTGGTGTCGGGACTGGAGGGCGTGACGGCGGTGATCACCGACGGCGGTGCCTACCTCGACGACGGCACGGCCGTGAGGGTGCGTCCGTGAAGCTGACCGAATTCGCCGTCCGGCACTGGCAGGTCACGGTCGTCGCGTTCCTGATGCTCGCGGCCCTGGGGATCAAGTCGCTGCTGACGATCCCGCGCGGCGAGGATCCGCCGCTCGCCTTTCCGATCTTCACCGTGATCGCGGTGTACCCGGGCGCGAGCGCGGGCGACCTCGAGCGGCTGGTCGTGAAGCCGGTGGAGGACACCCTCCACGGGCTGGAGGACGTGAAGAGCCTCAAGAGCCGGATTCGGCCCGGCGTCGCGACGACGACGGTCGAGTTCGAGCCCAACCAGGACGCGGACAAGAAGTACGACGACGTGGTGCGCGAGATCAACGGCCTGCGGCCGACGCTCCCGGCCGAGCTGGCGCGGCTCGAGGTGCGCAAGGCGACGACGCTCGACGTGAGCATCGTCCAGGTGGCGCTGGTCTCGCCGCTGGCGAGCTACCGGGTGCTCGACTCGCTGGCCGAGGAGCTGCAGGACCGGCTCAGCGCCCTGCCGGGCGTGCGCACCGCCTCGCGGTGGGGCGCGCCCGAGCGGCAGGTGGACGTGGAGCTGGACCTCGGCCGGCTGGCCGCGCTGCGGCTGCCGGTCTCCCAGGTGCTGGGCGCGATCGGCGGCGAGAGCGCCGACGTCCCGGGTGGCAGCGCCGACGCCGGCAAGCGCAGCTTCAGCGTGCACTCGTGGGGCGGCTACGAGACGCTCGACCAGGTGCGCGGCACGGTGGTGCGCGGCGGCGCCGGCCGCCTGGTGCGGCTGGGCGACGTCGCGGCCGTGGCGTGGGGCTACGGCGACTCGACCTACCGGGCGCGGTTCGACGGGCGGCGCGCGGTGTTCGTGACCGCGACGCAGCGGGCGGGCACCACCGTGGAGGCGGTGCGCGACCGCATCTACGGGGCGCTCGACGGGTTCGAGCGGGAGCTGCCGCACGGCGTGGCGCTGGCGCGGGGCTTCGACCAGGCGGCGAACGTCTCGCACCGCCTGGCGCGGCTGGGGGAGGATTTCCTGATCGCGCTGGGGCTGGTGCTGCTCACCCTGCTCCCGCTGGGCCCGCGGGCCGCGGCGGTGGTGATGGTCTCGATCCCGCTGTCGCTCGCGATCGGCGTCACGGCGCTCGACTGGACCGGCCTCACGCTGAACCAGCTCTCGATCGTGGGGATGGTGATCGCGCTGGGCCTGCTGGTGGACGACTCGATCGTGGTGGTGGAGAACATCACCCGCTTCCGGCGCGAGGGGCACGCGCGGATCGAGGCGGCGATCCTCGCCACGCGGCAGATCTGGGTCGCGGTCCTGGGCGCCACGGCGACGCTGGTGTTCGCCTTCGTGCCGATGCTGTTCCTGCCGGGCGGGCCGGGCCGCTACATCCGCTCGCTGCCGCTGGCGGTGATCTACGCCATCGTGGCCTCGCTGCTGGTCTCGCTCACGGTGATCCCGTGGCTGGCGAGCCGCCTGCTCCCGGCCCGGGAGGAGGCGGAGGGCAACCGGTTCCTGCGGGCGTTCGACCGCGGGATCCACGCGACCTACGCGCCGGTCCTGGACCGCGCGCTGCGGCGGCCGTGGCGCACGCTGGTCCTGGGCGCGGCGTTCGTCGCGCTGTCGTTCGCGCTGGTGCCGGTGGTGGGCTTCTCGCTGTTCCCCAAGGCGGAGACGCCGCAGTTCCACGTGGACATCACGGCGCCGGAGGGCGCGAGCATCGCGGCCACCGACTCGGCGGCGCGGTTCGCCGAGCGCGTGGTGGGGCGGGCGCCGGGCGTGCGCGCCGTCTACACCTCGGTGGGGCACGACAACCCGTTCGTCTACTACAACGTGTCCTCGCGCACCGACGACCCGCGGATCGGGCAGCTGTTCGTGCTGCTCCACCGCTACGACCACTACGCCACGCCGCGGCTCCTGGACTCGCTGCGCGCCGAGCTGTCGAGCTACCCGGGCGCGGAGATCGCGCTGCGGGAGTTCGAGAACGGCCCGGTGATCGACGCGCCGGTCGCCATGCGGATCGAGGGCCCGTCGCTGGACTCGCTGCACGCGCTGGCGGCGCGGGTCGAGGCGGTGCTCGCGGCGACGCCGGGCACCCAGTACGTCACCAACCCCGTGCGGATCGCGCGCACCGACCTCCGGGTCGCGGTGGACCGCGGGAAGGCGGGGCTCCTGGGCGTGCCCACGGCCGAGATCGACCGCACCGTGCGGCTGGGCCTCGCCGGACTCACGGGCGGGACGCTGCGGGAGGGGGCGGGCGAGGCGCGGCCGATCGTGGTGCGCCTCGCGGGCGCCGGCGACCGTCCCGCGCCCGGGGACCTGGACCGCATCTGGGTCGCCTCCACGAGCGGCGCGCTCACGCCCCTGGGCCAGGTGGCCGACGTGCGGTTCGAGCGCGCGGTGTCCGAGATCCAGCGCTACGACCGCTCCCGCAGCGTGACCGTGACGGCCAACGTGCGCACCGGCTTCAACACCGACCGCGTGACGCACGCGGTGCTGGAAGGGCTCCGGTCCGTCGCGCTGCCGCCGGGCTACCGCATCGTGCCGGCGGGCGAGATCGAGAGCCGGCAGCAGAGCTTCGGGGGCATCGGCGGCGCGGTGATCGTGGCGACGTTCGCCATCCTGGCGATCCTGGTGCTCGAGTTCCGCACCTTCCGCTCCACCCTCATCGTGGCGTCGGTCATCCCGCTCGGGATGGCGGGCGGCGTCATCGCGCTCCTCCTGGCCGGCGAGACGCTGTCGTTCACGGCCACGATCGGCTTCGTGGCCCTGATCGGGATCGAGATCAAGACGTCCATCCTGCTGGTGGATCTCACCAACCGGCTGCGCGCCGAGGGGATGGACCTCGAGGCGGCGATCCGCCGGGCGGGCGAAGTGCGGTTCCTGCCGATCGTGCTCACGAGCCTGACGGCGATCGGCGGACTGCTGCCGATTGCGCTGCAGGGGAGCGGGCTCTACTCGCCGCTGGCATGGGTGATCATCGGTGGGCTGGTGACGAGCACGCTGCTGGCGCGGATCGTGACGCCGGTGATGTACAAGGTGCTGGCGCCGGCCGTGGTGTGACCGCGGAGCGGGCTTCGAGCCCGGCCGCCGGCTGGCGCGCGCCCGGGCTCCCTGCCAAGCTTCAGGCAGCCCCCTCACCGAACTCCATCTCGAGGCGCTCCGTGGCGCGACGGCCGTGACGGACGACTGGCCCGCCCTTCCGCTCGATTCCTGGCGCGACACCTACGCCACGCTGCACATGTGGACGCAGATCGTGGGCAAGACGCGCCTGGCCCTGGCCCCGATGGAGAACCACTGGTGGCAGGTCGTGCTGTATGTCACGGCCCGCGGCCTCACCACGTCGCCCATGCCGTCGGGCCCGGGCGCGCTCGAGGTCGAGTTCGACTTCCTCGATCATCAGCTGTACGTGCGCGACAGCAGGGGCGCGGCCCGGGCGATTCCCCTCGTTCCCCGTCCGGTCGCCGACTTCTACGCCGCCTACATGGACACCCTGCGCTCGCTCGGCCACGCGGTGCGCATCCGGCCCGTACCCGTGGAGGTCGAGACGGCCATTCCCTTCGCCGAGGACCGGGAGCACGCCTCCTACGACCCGGACGCGGCGCAGCGCTGGTGGCGGATCCTGGCGCGCAGCGATCGGGTGTTGAAGCGGTTCCGCGGCGGCTTCCTCGGCAAGGCCAGTCCCGTCCATTTCTTCTGGGGGAGCTTCGACCTGGCGACGACGCGCTTTTCGGGCCGGCGCGCGCCGCGGCACCCGGGCGGCGCACCGAACTGCCCGGACCGCGTGATGGTGGAGGCGTATTCCCACGAGTGCAGCAGCTGCGGGTTCTGGCCGGGCGGGGGCGCGATCGCCGAGCCGGCGTTCTACGCCTACGCGTACCCGGAGCCGGACGGGTACCGCGATCGCCGGCTGCGCCCGGCGGGCGCGTTCTACGATCGGGACGTGCGGGAGTTCATCCTCCCCTACGAGGCGGTGCGCCGCGCCGCGGCGCCCGACGCGGCGCTGCTCGAGTTCCTCCAGTCGGCGTACGAGGCGGCCGCGGATCTCGGCCGCTGGGACCGCGCCGCGCTCGAGCGGCCGCGGGAGCCCGGCGCGCCGGGGTAGAGGCTACTTCCGGAGGAGGAGGACGGCGCCCAAGACCAGGCCGGCGGTCGCGACCACGTTCCCGGCCCAGAAGATGAACATCCACTTCATCAGTCCAGCCTGGACTTCGGCGAGGCGCTGCTCCAGCCTGGCCTCGAGTTGTCCGACCCGAAGGCCGATCTCCGCGCGCAGCTCGCCCTTCACCTCGGCGAGGCGCTGCTCCAGCTTGGCCTCGAGCCGGCCCACGCGCAGGTCCATCTCCGCACGCAGCTCCGCGACGCGCTGCTCCAGCTTCGCGTCGAAGCGGGAGAAGTGAACCTCGAACAACTCGCGGAATTCGGACCGGTAGGCGTCGTCCACGCGATTGAACCACTCCACCAGCTCGTTCGCGATCTCGTCGCCGAACGTCTCGTAGAACCTGCGCGACAGCTTCGCGGTCACCGGCACGGCCCCGCTCCACGGATGGCACCGGCGACACCCTAACCATACGCTCGGCCGGGCCGAGTGCGAAAGAAGCGCGGCGGATCCGGAGGGTGCGACGGCCCCAGGGGGGCCGCCACCGACCCGGGGCTCCGCCGCGTGCTGAACGATCTTCCCTACGACCACCACGGGCTGGCCCGCGACCCGCGCTACGCGCGGCTGCTGCGCACGGCCGGCATCGAGGAGCAGGTGAACTAGGCGGACGAGCGACGGCTAGCGGTTCCGGCGCCTCTGGCGGCGGCGCCTTCACTGATGGACGTCACGCTGCTGGTCAGATAGGTGTAGCCCGCGACCATCAGGAGGCCGCCATTGCCCTCCGCCTCGCAGCCCGGCATCTTGGTGCGTTCCTTACAGCGAAGTGACCGATTCCGTCCGCCCCCCCGCGGCCTCGCCGGCCGTGGTAGCGGTGGACGGCCTCGTCCGACCACTAGCCCGGGGGGCGACGTGACCGATGCCGTTGGCCGCCTGGGAACCGCCCTGGCCGACCGCTATGTGATCGAGCGAGAGCTCGGCACCGGCGGCATGGCCACCGTCTACCTGGCTCACGACGTCAGACACGACCGCGACGTGGCCCTCAAGGTCCTGCGCCCGGACCTGGCCGTGCTGCTCGGCCGGGACCGATTCCTGACCGAGATCCGCCTCACCGCCAAGCTCGACCATCCCCACATCCTGACGCTGATCGACTCCGGCGACAGCGACGGCTTTCTGTGGTACGTCCTTCCGTACGTCCGGGGCGAGTCGCTCCGCGACCGGCTGAACCGCGACACTCAACTCGGCGTCGAGGAGGCCCTGGTCATCACCAGGCAGATCGCCGGGGTCCTCGACTACGCGCACCAGCGCGGCGTCATCCATCGGGACATCAAGCCCGAGAACATCCTGCTGCACGAAGGCGAGGCGATGCTCGCCGACTTCGGCATCGCCCTCGCGGTGAAGGAGGCCGGGGGACACCGGCTCACCGAGACCGGGCTCTCGCTGGGGACGCCGCAGTACATGAGCCCCGAGCAGGCGACGGGGGACCGCCAGCTCGACGCTCGGAGCGACCTGTACTCTCTCGGAGCGGTGTTGTACGAGATGCTGGCGGGCGAGCCGCCGGTCACCGGCCCCACGGTGCAGGCGGTGATCGCGAAGCTCCTGACCGAGCGGCCGACCCGCCTCCGGGTGATCCGGGACACCGTGCCGGAGGGCGTCGATGCCGCCGTCGCCCGGGCGCTGGCCAAGGTGCCGGCAGATCGATTTGGCAGCGCGGGTGAGTTGGTCGAGGCCCTCGCCGCCCCGGGCGAGGTGCCCGGCCGGGCGACCCACCGGTGGAGGCGCGCTCTGGCGATCGGCGGCAGCACCCTCCTCCTCGCGGCGGTTGCGCTCGTAGTCTGGTGGGTCGGACGGCGGCACGCCGCCGGGACGTTCGTTGCGCGGGACAAAACGCAGCTGACCTTCACGGGCAACGCCGGGAGTCCGGCGATTTCCGCCGATGGCAAGCAGGTGGCCTACGTGGCGAAGGGCTGTACGGCCGGTTCGTGTAGGTCCCGCGTCGAGGTCCTGGATCTCGGGACGGGCACCACGCGAGTCCTGGTCGACGACGTGACCGGAGCCGAGAACCTCCGGTGGAGCCAGGACCGACGGTTCCTGCTCTTCAGCGGCTCGATCGGGAGCCGTCTGGGCACCTACCTCGTGTCCACCCTCGGGGACCATCCACGCTCGATCTCGATCACCACCACCAGTGCCACGTTCGTCCCCGGGCAAGACTCCCTGCTGCTGTCGCTGCCCCATGCCAGGGACAGCATGGGGTGGGTGGCGGTGGCGACGCTCGCTGGCGAATACCGGGACAGCGTGCCCATCCACCTCGAAAGACCCGGTGAACTCGGTGAAGCGTTTGTCTGGCCGGGCGGCCGATGGATAGTGGTAGAGGCCGCAGTGGGTGCGGAGGGCAGCTCCGCCTATCGCCACGCGTATCTGGTGGTCGATCGGCGAGGACGCCAACGGGATGCCATCCACGTTCCCGGTGAAGACGATACGTGGGCCTTCGTCAGGCCGGACGCGCTCTGGATGCAGCTCGTCTCTAGCGGAAACCTCGTCCGGATCCCCTTCGATGGGAAAGCGGGCAGATTCACGGGGGCTTGGGACACGGTGCTCGCCGCCGGGTCGCTTGGCTTTGACGTCTCGGAAGATGGTCAATCGCTGGTCTATGCTGACGGAAGCGCCGAGTATGGCCTCTGGGCGCTCGACCTGGCCGACGCACTGAAGGGCAAGTTCCCGCCTGGGCGCAGACTGCGCTCGGGCACCATCGGGGACGTGGTCAGGCTATCTCCGGACGGGACCAGCATACTCGACTGCCGGACCGTCGCGACCGGCGGGGGACAAGGGAGCGACATTGTCCTGCTGCCATTCCAGGGCGGGGCTGAGATCATGCACCGGCCGGTTGACTCGTTGCTCAGCGTGGAATGGAGCCCCGATGGGCAGGCCTTCATCTACGCCGAGAAGGTCGCCGGACGCGTACGCCTGGTCACCGTGGACGTGCGAACCGGCCGGCAGCAGAGCCCCGTGGAGATGCCGGACTCCGACGTCAGGGGGGTCAGGCTGATGTCGGACGGCGCGTGGGCGTGGCCTGGAGGGCGGGGCGCGCACCTCTGGCGGAGCGGCGAGCGGAGTCCCCGGGTCCTGCCGATGCTCCGGGACGAATTGGCCCTCGCGGGGCTGATTCCCGCACCCAACGAGCGCCGACTCGCATTGCTCGGCTCGATCTCCCAGGACTCAGCCTATCTGGACGTCGCGCAGCTTCCCGAAAGGCCGCCGACGCGATGGGCGGCGTTCGCGGGGACCACAGCGAGGGGTTGGTGGCTGGCGGACGGTTCCATCGTGGTCTGGATCCAAGAATCGGAGGACCAGGGCACGCTCTATCGTGTGACGGGCCCAGGGCGCGTCGAGCCGCTCGGGATCATTCCACGCGCGGTTCGCTCCGTTTCGCTATCGCAGGACGGCCGGCGCGTCGCGCTGGTCACGTTCGACTCCCGGGTGGACGTGTGGCTCGCGCATCTCGCGCCGGCGGCCCGCCCCCGTTGACCGCGTCCAAGGGCCTCTCAGGGCACGACCGGGAGCACGATGTGTGAGGGCAGCGCCGCAGTGCAGTAGACACGCTGCGTGGCCGTGACGAAATCCGCCGCTGTCGCCTGGTAGATGCTCGGCACGAACTGCTGAGGATTCCGGTCGATGAGCGGAAACCAGGTGGACTGCACCTGAACCATCAGCCGGTGCCCCTTCAGAAACACATGGTCGCGGTCGCGGAGGGGAATCCGCCATTCGACCGGCGCGTTGGGCACCAGCGGCGCGGGATGCTCGTAGCTCCCGTTGTAGCGCCCGCGGCGGATCTCCATCGCAATCGGCAGCTCGTAGCCGTTCGTCGATCGCGCGTACTCGCCCGGCCCGGGAGCGCCGTCGGGACCCCACGCGTTCCGCTGGGCATCCTCCGGGTACACGTCGATCAGCTTCACGACGAAGTCGGCATCCGTGCCTGAGGTGGACGCGAACAGGTCGGCCGCCACTTCGCCCGTGATGGTGAGATCGTGATCGAGCGGAGCGCTGGTGAACGTCAGGACGTCGGGCCGCTGGTCCACGAACCGCTGGTCCGCCACCTCCCACGTCCGCCAATCGGCGCCCGGGTAGGTCGGCGACACGGGACGCTGGCGGTACGGAACGGGATTGGCCGGGTCCGACAGGTACTCGCGGTAGCCCGGGCCCTGCTCCCCCGCCCGCGGCCTGTCGAACGACAGCGTGCCGTCGGCGTGCAGGTACAGGCTCTCCGGCCTGGCCTCCGCAGGCGGCCACACGGCGTAGGTGCGCCACCGGTTGGAGCCCGACTGGAAGGTCGTCACCCGCCAGTTCGGCTTCTCGCCTCGGCCATGGAGGTAGTAGCGGAAGAACGGCGCCTCGAGGTTCTCGCGGAACTCTCGCGCCGTCTCGTGACCGCCGAGGGCGATCAGGCCGATGCTGTCACCTCTGGGCCACCACCACTCGCCGTGATACCAGGGACCGGCGACCATGAAGTCCGTGTGGTCGGGGTCGTGCTCGGCGGCGTGGCGGAAGATCTGCCAGGGCCCCCACGGGTCCTCCTGGTCGAAGAAGCCGGCGACGTTCAGGTTCGGCACCGTGGAAGCGTGGAGCTGACTCACCCACGCCTCGTGCTTCCAGAAGTCGTCGTAGTCCGGGTGAGCGACGACCTGGTTCCAGAAGGGAATGGTGCCGTGCAGATACCTGCCGTTCACGTTGGAGAGCGGTCCCAGGGCGAGGTACCACGAGTAGGTGTCGTACGTCTCGAACGCGAAGTTGGTGTTCCGGTTCCGGTCCGCCTGCTCCAGCACGGAGTATTCGAAGGCGTAGCTCTCGCGCAGCGCACCGTAACGATGCATGTCGTCGTTCATCCACTGGTCGACATCGGCCGCCTGCTCACTGATGGCCTTCAGAGCCGGATGGGGGTGCAGCAGCGCCAATGCCGCCGTCAGCCCGTCGTACGAGACCCCGAACATGCCGACTCTGCCGTTGTTGTTGGCCACGTGGTGGACCAGCCAGTCGATGGTGTCGTACGCGTCTGTCGTCTCGCTCGTGGCGGTCGAGTCCTCGAGATCGACGCGCGAGCTCAGCGCGAACACGCCCTCCGACTTGAACCGTCCCCGCAGGTTCTGGAACACGAAGATGTAGCCGTCATGCGCCAGCTCCCGCAGGTACGGTGGCATCTGCTTGGGCGCGCTGTCGGGCACCCCGTACGGCGTGCGCAACAGGAGGATGGGCAGCGGCCCGCTCTGGCCGACCGGCGTGAGGATCACGGTCTGGAGATGCACGCCGTCGCGCATCGGGACCATGACCTCCTGGCGCGTGAAGATCGGATGGGGTGCCGGCTCCTGGGCCCGGACTGTCGCTGCGAGGAACATAGCGGGGACCAGAATCATGGAGTGGCGCATCGACCCTCCCTGCGCGAGTGCCAGTTGTGACGTGATCCCACGAGCGCCAGTGCGTATGCAGCCAGGCAACCACCGCGCGGCCCAGTTTGATGCGCTGATGGAGCTTCTCGACCTTCGGGTCGCTCACGGCTCGAGGCCGAGCCGGCGCTCGAGCGCCACGAAGCGCGGGTCGCCGCGGAGCGGGGCGAGGTCAGGGTCGAGATGGATCCACATCACCCAAGCCGTGCGCTCCTCCGCACCGCGCTCGAGCCACCGGATGGCGCCGTCGCGGTCGTCCAGCGCCAGCAGCCCCCAGGCCACCCACACGGGGTTCACGTAGGCCCCCGCGGTGTCGGCGATGACCGCCCGAACGACGCTGTCGGCTTCAGCCCGGCGCCCGAGGCACGCCAGCGCCACGGCATACGCGGTTGAGGATCCGGGCCCGTGATCCTCCGACAACGGACGCAGCAGCCGGTCGCCTGTGGCGCAGTCACCTCGCTCGATGGCGATCCAAGCGTCCCATGCTGTTGCGTAGTTGGCATCCAGCCTTCCTCGCACCAGCGCGAGCACCGCCGGAGTCCGCTCCGGCGCCACAACGCGGGTCAAGCCAAGCAGGGACAACCCCACGTAAGCCGACAGCGAGTCGAGAGCCCAGGCATGTCGGCCGGCCAGGAGCGCCTCGGGGCCCCGACGCAGGGCTGCAAGTGCAAAGCCCAGCTGCGCCCATGCATCCGGAAGCGTGGAGTCCAGGGCGACGGCGCGTTCGGCGAGGCGGAGACACTCCCCCCAGTCTCGGTCCAGGGCCACGGCCACGCCGCACAGGGCTACGTACGCGCTCGCGATGGTCGAGTCCAAGGCGAGCGCGCGATGGGCCGCTTCACGGACGCGGGGAAAAGCCATGAGGGGCGCGACCCAGGTATCCGCGAGTTCGCCCCAGGCCCTCGCCAGCCCTGCCCAGGCGGGTGCGAACGTCGAATCCCGCAGGATGGCCTGCTGGAAGAGGGTGCGAGCCGTGGCGGGATCCGCCCTGAGGAAGAAGAACCGCCCGCGCTCATAGGCTTCATAGGCCTGCGGATCCGGCGCACGCCGTTGTGCGGGGCGGACGCCAGTACCGAGGGCTGCGGCAAGGTCATTTGCGATGGCGTTGGACAGCGTGCCGAGGGAGTCGCGGGTCCG
>DATJUT010000037.1 GCA_035502185.1 Gemmatimonadales bacterium | reverse complement strand
GAGTCGGGACGGCGGGATTCGAACCCGCGACCCCCTGAACCCCATTCAGGTGCGCTACCGGGCTGCGCCACGTCCCGTGACGGCGCGGAATCTAACCCCCCCACCCAGCGGCGGCCACAGGCCAAGCTCCACGCTACGGCGACCGGCGGGACCTGTCGGTTACGCACAGGCCGCCCGACCCCCCAGAAGACCTCCCTCCTCACGCGCCGAGCCTTCCAGTCGGAGATGCCGGGCGGCTCCGGCGGGCGTGTAGCACCGCCGCCGGTCCCCGGATGACGCCCCACTGACGCCCCCCCGGTAGCGTCGAACGGGACCGGTGGTCCCGACGCGGCAGTCCTGAGGCGCACGCCAGCTCCGCATGGAGCGCGACGACCCGGAGGACCCATGAAGCATCTCCACTTCTTCCCCACGCTGCGCATCCTCCCCGCCGCGTGCGGCGCGCTCCTGTTGCTGGTCGCCCGACCTGCGCCCGCGGCGGCGCAGGACATCGTGGCGCCGGACCGACTCGAGGTGCTCCAGGCCCGCCTCGCCCAGGACACCAACGACCCGGTCGCGTACTACAACCTGGCCCTGGGCTACTGGAGCAAGAAGAAGTACGACCTCGCCGACAGCACGCTCCGGATCGCCGTCGCCATGAACCCCGAACTGGCCCTTCCGCACTTGGCGATCGCATTGGTGCAGCTGCGGAACAAGGACCACTGGCGGGACCTCAAGCGGCACGGTGGCGACACCGCCGTCGCGCAGGAGGTCCGCTACCGGGAGCGGGAGTACGTGCACGCCTTCATGATCGACCCGTTCCTCGACGTGAAGGCGCTCGGCCTCTTCAAGGTGTCGTACCAACAGGCCTTCGCCGACCTGTCCTTCAGGATCAACTACTGGATGATGCGCACGGGCGACCCGCTCGACTCGATGCCTTCCTTCTACGTGTGGCTGCATTCCATCGCAGCCGCCCGCATCAACCGCCTCCCCGACGCCGTGACCGACATCCAGGCGCTCGCCCGGGCCAGCCGCGCGCGCGACCGGTGGGACTCGGTGAGCGCCGCCCCGCTGGTGACCAGCAACTACTTCTACATGCTCGCGGCGCTGCTGCAGCGGCTCGGGTACCGGTACGACGCCATGCGCCTGTACGAGGAAGTGCTGTCCAACGACATCGGCAACTACGAGGCGCACGTCCAGCTCGCGCGCATCTACGAGGGCCAGAACGACTGGCCCCACGCCGTGGAACAGCGCCGGGCAGCCGTCACGGTCTTTCCGGAGAACCACGTCCTCGTGATGGACCTGGGGGTCACCCAGTTCCACGCCGGCGCCCTCGCCGACGCCGAGGAATCGCTGCACCAGGCCGTGGAGGCGGGCCCGCGCGACGCGCAGGTCTACTACTGGCTGGGAACCGTGCAGCAGGCACGGGGCGAGACGGACGGCGAGCGCGACTCGTTCGGCCGCTTCCTCTCGCTCGCCCCCGGCCGGGACAGCCTCGAAATCAGCGAGGTGCGCCAGAAACTCGCCGCCCTGCACTAGGAGATCCGATGCGCTGCCGCTTCCTCACCTGCCTGGCCCTGGTGCCGGCGCTGGCCGCGGTGCCCCCGCTCGCCGCTCAGTCGCAGACGTTCGAACAGCTCCAGACCTTCTCGTACCTGCTGAGCCAGGTGCGCCTCAACTACGTGACGCCCGTCGGCACCGAGCAGCTGGTCCGCTCCGCCATCGAGGGCATGCTGCGCTCGCTCGACCCCCACAGCCGCTTCGTGCCGCGATCGGAGAACGACCTGTGGCTCTCGTGGCAGGCGGGCCACGTGGCCGGGACCGGGATCCTCGTCGAGGACCAGGACGGCATCCTGGCCGTCGCGGCGGTGCGGAGCGGAAGCTCGGCAGCCCGCGAGGGGATCCTGCCCGGCGACCGCCTGCTGGCCCTCGACGACACGCTGGTGTCGGGATCGCCCGCGCACACCGTGCAGCTGCGGCTCCTCGGCGAGCAGGGCCGGAAGGTCCGGCTCCGGCTCGCACGCGGCCCGCTCGTGCAACCCGAGACGCTGACCGTCACGGTCAGGAACGAGGTGCTGCGGCCGCGGTCGGTCAGCGACGCGCGGCAGATCCAGGGCGTGGGCTACGTGCGACTGGAGCAGTTCGAGGACCAGGCGGCGAAAGAGGTGCACGACGCCGTCGGCCGCGCGCTCAGCGGCCTGCGGGTGCGCCGGCTCGTCCTCGACCTGCGGGGCAACCCGGGCGGCGAGATTTCGGCCGCCGTGGACGTGGCCTCGCAGTTCCTGCCCAAGGACAAGGTCGTGTGCAAGACCACCGGCCGGCGTCAGGACATGGACCGGACGTACAGCACCTCGGGCGACGGCCCGTTCGCCGACGTGCCGATGGTCGTGCTGATCGACCGCTACACCGCGTCCGCCGCCGAGATCCTCGCCGCCGCGCTCCAGGATCACGACCGCGCGACGATTCTCGGCCGCCGCAGCTTCGGGAAGGCCCTGGTGCAGCGCCTGTTCGAGGTGCCGCCGAACGGCGACGCGGCGTGGCTCACGGTCGGCTTCGTCCACACGCCGAGCGGGCGGCTCATCCAGCGTCGCTACGAAGGCCTGACGGCCGAGCAGTACTACGCGCTGGCCGGCGGCGGCGGCGCCGCGCAGGACACCCTGACCACCTTCACGACCGACAGCGGTCGGACGGTCCGCGGCGGCGGCGGCATCGCGCCCGACTCCGCCCTTCCCCCGCGCGCCCCGCCGCCGCTGTGGTGGAGCGTGGCGGCCGACAGCGGCTTCGACCACGCCATCGCGGACAGCGTGGCCCCCACCCTCTCGAGCAACGCCGAGAGCCACTGGCCCGCCGATACCACGAGCTGGCGCGAGCGCCTGCTGCGGCCCTTCCTCGAGCGGGTGAGATCACGCCTGCGCGTGACCGCGGACGCGGACAGCGCCCAGGCAATCGCCATGGCGGAGGCGCTGGCGGACCGGGCGGCGAGCGTGCGCTGGGGCGCCGATGCCGCCGAGAATTTCGAGCTGTTCAACGACCCGGACATCCGCGCCGCGGTGGCCTGGCTCGACCGGACGCACCCGGCGGAGGCGGCCGCGCGGCACTAGGCCGCCGCGGAGGCGCTCCCTACGGCTGGCGCGGCTCCGCCGGGATGAGCACGATCTCGATCCGCCGGTTCTGGCTCCGCCCGCGGGCCGTCGCGTTGCTCGCGATCGGATGGTACTGCGCGAGCCCGATCGCCTGAAGGCGCTCGGGAGCGATGCCGACGCTGTCCTGGAGGAAGCGGACGACGTTGGAGGCCCGGGCGGTGGACAGCTCCCAGTTGGTGGGGAACGTCGCCTTGAGGCGCGGGCTGATCGTCACCGTGTCGGTGTGTCCCTCGACGCGGATGGTCTTGCCCTGCGTCGTCTTCAGGACGTTGCCCACGCGGCGGAGGACGCGGAGCCCCGCCGGGGTGATGCCCGCCTCGCCCGAGGGAAACAGGATCTTGTCCACCATGCTCACGTTGAGGCGATCCGCCAGACGGGTGATCTGAATCTGGCCCTGGGCGATCTCCCCCTGCATGTCCTTCACCAGCTCGTCGTACGTGCTCCTGAGCTGCTCGATTTCCGCCTGCTTCTGGCGGGACGCCGCGGCCACCTGCGTGTCCAGCGTGGCCGCGAGCGTGGTGTTGCGCGCCTGCAGGGCACCGGCCTCGGTCGCGAGGGAGTCCGCCACCACGGCAAGAGAGTCTGCTCGATGCCGCGCGCCCGTGTCACGCACGCGGAAATACACGGTCGAGCCGCCCAACCCCAGGGCGACGACGATGGCGAGAATCAGGGCAGCTTTCATGGTTGCTCCTCCGGCGACCCGGCCTCGACCGGCGCCCGATGGTCCGTTGGCGACAGGCCCAAGTAGCGCCCCAGAGCCCCGCCGTCAACCCCGCGCCTGTCCCACCGCCCCGCACCGCGCTAGGCTTCGCGCACCGGGAGGATCCCCTATCGTGCCACGCCGCTTCTACCTGATCGGCCACAACCCGAACTCGGTCGCGGCCTCCGTCCGCTGCCTCGAGGCCGGCGCCAACGCGCTCGAGCCCGACGTGTGCTACGAGCCCGCCGAAGACCGCTTCTACGTTCACGAGCGCATCTCGCCCGTTCCCGACTGGGTCGTGCGGCTCCTGCGGGGGCACCTCACGCTGGAGCACTACCTCGCCGGGCTCAAGACGTACCTGGCGCAGAGCGGCCGCGCGGCGCAGTTGGCGCTGCTCGCCTTCGACCTGAAACCGCCCTACACGTTCGATCTCGACCGGCTCGAACGGCTGGTGCGCGCCGCGTTCAGCGCCGACTTCCCGGACACGGCGATCCTCTTCACGGCCTCCGATCCGGGCGCGATGCCATGGCTCGCCGGCCTCGGCCCGAGCCCGAAGACCGCCGTGGGCGTGGACGAGCACGCCGAGCCCGAGGCGGTGGACGCATACCTCCGCGGCGGACCCCTGCCCTACACCTACGCCGACGGCACGAGCGTGCCGCTGCTGCCGACGACCTGCTACCTGGGGCGGGTCCGCCGCGCCGTCGCCCTGCGGGCGTCCGGCCCGGGGCCGGGGTTCCGCCTGGTGTACGCGTGGACGGTGAACAGCGCGCACTCGATGCGCGCGTTTCTCGACGGCGGGGTGGACGGACTGATCACGGACAGGATCGACAGGCTGCGCGCGCTCCTGGAGACGAGCTACGCCGACCGGTACGCGCTCGCCACGGCCGACGACGACCCGTTCGCGTAGCGGACCCGGATGCGGCCGAAGCGCACCGCGGAGCTTCGCCGGCGCGAGGCGTGGCCCCGCCCCGCCGCGGCGCGCCCTTCCCCGTAACGGCCGCGCCTACTGCGTCACCGTGAACGTGGCGCTCGTCACCGACGTGAGACCCGGCGACGTGAACGTGAGGGTGAAGGAGCCGGTGCCGGTGATCGCCAGGCCGGAGAAGACCGCCCGACCGTTGCCGTCCGTCGTGACCGTCGTCGCCCCGCTGAGCGTGCCCGTCCCGCTCGCGATCGCCGCGCTCACCGCCACGCCGCTCTGCAGCAGCTGCCGGTCCAGCGCGTCCACCACTTCCACCACCGGCTGCTGGGTGAATGCCGTCCCGGACACGCCTCCGCCGGGCTGGGCGACCATCGCCAGCGCGGTGGGCGGGTTGGCGGTCACGGTCACCACCGCCGTGTCGGCGCAGCACGGCGGCGTCCCGGTGAGCCCGCCCAGCTGCGTCACGGTCACGGTGTCCGCTCCCGACGTCGCGCCGGCCGTGAACAGGCCGCCGGGTGAGATGAGACCCCCGCTCACCCGGTAGGTCACGCTCGGCACCGTGCTCGAGCCGTCGCTCAGGGTCCCCGAGACCGCGAACTGCACGGTCGCGCGCAGCCCTACGACGACCGACCTCGGGCTCAGCACCAGCTGAATCAGCGTGCCGGACCCGCCGCCGCCCCCGCCTCCTCCACCGCCCCCGCCCCCGCCGCCACCCCCGCTGCCGGCCTGCTCGGTGAAGTAGCCGTTGCCACACCCGCCCAGCGCCGCTGCCAAGAGCACGGCCGACGCCGGAATCACAAGCCGCGCCGCCGCCCGCAAGATCCTGTTCATGACCCGCTCCTCGGTGCCCGCCTCCGGTCCAACCAGTCCAGTGCCTGGACGAACGGAATGCGCCTCAGGAGTAGATACACGCGAACCGCGCGCCGGCTCCCACCGGGCATCCGCCCGACCGGTCCGGCGCCCTGCCCTTCCGCTGCGTCCGGCCGCCGCGGCGGCCCGCGGCCCTGGGCCGGCGGCTAGCGGGTCAGACCGTACACGCCGCTCGGCGTGCGCGAGGCCAGGTGGCAGTCGTCGAACACCTGCGGATGCCCCGGATGTCCGACGAGGTCGTGGAGCATCTCGTGCTTCACGGTCCATTCGTCGGCGACGTACCCGAGCGGATAATGATTGCTGGGACCGGCGAGGTAGATCGAATGGGGCTCGGCCCACTCGCCGGCGCAGGTGTGGTCCGGACCGTCTTCGCACCAGAAGCCGCCGGCGGCCGGATCGGCCGGCACCTCGAACCAGGCGACGCGCTGCTCGTCGCCCACCAGGCCTGAACACGACTGAACCTCGGCCCACCACTGGGCATAGGCCGGCAGGGGATCCATCGGCTTGGCATCCGGGGGGGGCGCCGTCGCGACCTCGCAGCCGTTCCCGGCGATGCCGGCAGCCGCGGCGAGCGACGCGAGACAGAGGACGGGAGCCAGCCTCGCCACGAGAGACGAGCGAGTGCGCATCACGACCTCCCGGCTCCATCATGGGAGGCGTCGGCAGGCGGTCAATCCGTAGTTGTCCCCGAACGCGAAGCGGTGTCGTCGGGCTTGACGAGGCGACGCCCCGCGGCGCGCCTGATGCAGGGGCGGCCGGTATCGAACCGTCGAGCGGACGTGCTAACATTGATCATGGCCGTGACCCCCGTCACCACGGACACCGAGAGCACCCTCGCGGCGATCGAGCGCGCGCAGCCGGCGCTCAACGCCTTCATCACGGTCACCGCCGAGACCGCGCGCGCCGAGGCACGGCAGGCCGAGCAGGAGCTGGGCGCGGGCGCGAGCCGCGGCCCGCTGCACGGCGTATGCGTCGCGATCAAGGACCTGATCGCGACCCAGGGAACGCGCACCACCGCGGGCTCGCGGATCCTGGGCAACTGGGTGCCGACGCGCGACGCCGCCGTGGTGTGGGCGCTGCGCGAGGCGGGCGCCGTGCTGGTCGGCAAGACGAACACGCACGAGTTCGCCTTCGGCACGACGAACGACAATCCCCACTACGGCGCGACGAAGAACCCGTGGAACCCGTCGCTCACGACGGGGGGCTCGAGCGGGGGCTCCGCGGCGGCGATCGCCGCGGGGATCGTCGCGGTCGCGCTGGGGACCGACACGGCGGGGTCGATCCGGATCCCGGCGTCGCTGTGCGGCGTCGTGGGATTGAAGCCGACCTACGGCCTCCTCTCCGCGCGCGGCGTCGTGCCGCTGGCGAGGAGCCTGGATACGGTGGGGCCGCTGGCGCGATCGGTGGACGATGCGGCGAAGGCGTTGGAGGTGCTGGCAGGCAGCGGGCTGGGGATTGGGGGTTGGGGTTTGGGGAGTGCGGGGCCCGATACCCCAGTCCCCAAACCCCAAGCCCCGTTCTCCCTCAAGGGCCTCCGGATCGGCGTCCCCGAACACTACGTCTTCGAGCGTGTGGATCCGGAGGTGGAGGCCGGCGTCCGCGAGGCGCTGCGGGCGCTCGCCGAGGCCGGCGCCGAGGTGCGCGTCGTCAGGATCCCCGAGATCGAGGGGTGCGTGGACGTCGGCATCGCTACCGTCCGCCCGGAGGCGTTCGAGTTCCACAAGCGATGGTATCCGGAGCGGGCGGCCGAGTATGGCGACGACGTGGCGAAGGCACTCGAGTCGGCGCGGGACATCCCGGCCACCGCCTACGTCGCGGCCCAGGGCACGCGGCGGCAGATCCGGCGTGCGCTTCGCCGTGCGCTGGAAGATGTGGACGTCCTCGCCGGCCCCACGGTCCCGATCCTCGCCTTCCCCAACGCCGACGCCTTCCGGCCGGTGCTCCCCGGCGGCGAGATGCCGCGTCACGCACTGACGCGGCTGACCTATCCGTTCAGCCTGAGCGGATTCCCGGCCATCAGCATCCCCTGCGCACTATCGCGACACCGTCTGCCCATCGGGTTGCAGCTCGCGGCCGGGCCGCGGCAGGAATGGCGTCTTCTCGCCGCGGCCCGGGCATTCGAGGAGATTCGAGGTGTGTGGCCGGAGCCGGAAGCGAAGGGCGTAGGGGGTGGCGTGTAGGGTGTGGGAGGAGACGCCGCCGCGCCCTGCGCCCTCACACCCTACACCCTCACACCCTGCTTCTCACATCGTCATCCCGCTGTCCGCCTTGGGCGCCGCGACCGGGATCATCAGGTGTGCGTACGGCGTGCCCGCCCACATCACGTAGGGACCGCCGCTCTTCCAGTCGGTGGACATCCCCTGCAAGGCCTTCACGTCCGGGATGAAGACCATCAGGTGGGGACCGGTGACCACCCAGGGCTGGCCCGAGTCCGGCTTGGCCTTGAACGGGTCCGTGTTGCTCGCGTCGGTGGCGCCCCGGAGCATGTAGGCGAGCGCCACGGTCCTGGTCCGTGGCGGCCTGTGCTGCATCCAGAAGCCGAACCAGGTGAACGAGACGCTATCGGCGCAGACCGGGTCGTTGCCCGGCGTGCTCGGGTCGTCCGGCAGGCACGTCCAGCCGTTCGATCCCGCGCGGATCTGCGTCATCTTGCCGTCGGGCGTGGCGGGCCAGTCCATGATGGTGGCCGCGGTCGCGACCGCGGTCGGCGCCGCGCTCATCGCGTTCTGGATCTTCCACTCCGGCGTTCCCTTCGCCGGCCCGGCCGGCGCCGCCGGCGCCTTGGCCGGCTCCTGCTTGGCGCACGCGGCGAGCGCCAGCGCCAGCGCGGCCACC
>DATJUT010000036.1 GCA_035502185.1 Gemmatimonadales bacterium | reverse complement strand
GTAGTACTTGAGGTGCGCGTCGCCCAGGAGCCGCATCCACTCCTCGTGGTAGGGCTGCAGGCTCGACGCGGACGTGTCCCCGCTGCCCAGCGCCCGCGCCGCGTGGCGGCCCGCGAGCCGGCCCGCCTTCATCGCGTTGATGATCCCGCCGCCCGACAGCGGGTTGATCATGTGGGCGGCGTCGCCCGCCAGCATCAGGCCGTCGGCGACGGTGCGCCGGACCGTGACGCCGCTGATGACGCCGCCGACCGTGAGGCCGGTCACCGTGCCGCCGGGGAACCGCCGGGCGACGTAGTCGTCGAGGTACTGCCGCACCGTGCGCCCGTCTCCGCGGAGGGTGACCACGCCCAGGCCGACGTTCGCCACGCCGACGGACTTGGGGAAGACCCAGGCGTAGCCGCCCGGCGCCACCGACGGGCCGAAGTGCAGGTAGATGGCGTCGGGATCGCACTCGATGTTGCCCACCACGTACTGCGCGCAGGACTCCATGTCGCGGGCCGCCACGCGCGTCTCGAGGCCCGCCCAGCGGCCGATCATCGTCTCCACGCCGTCGGCCCCGATCACCACCCGGGCCGTCAGCTCCTCCTCGCCGTGCGGGCCGCGCAGCGTCACGCGCCAGCCGCCCTCGGCGCGCCGCAGTGCTACCGCCTCGGTGGAGATGCGGATCGCCGCTCCGGCCTCCGCCGCGCGCTCGGCCAGCGCCGGCTCGAACCTGGTGCGGTCGAGGACGTAACCGACGTCGCGCTCGGCCAGCGCCACCTCGGTGTCGTCCGGGGCGACGAGGATCACGCGGGTGATCCGGCGCGAGACCCAGGGCGCCCCGTCGGGATCGAGGAACTCCCGCAGACCGTCGCTGCCGACCCCTTCGGCGCAGCGCACCGGTGCGCCGATCGCCCGGTCCCGCTCGACCAGGAGGACGTCGCCGGCGCCGGCGGCCGCGGCCTCCCAGGCCGCGACGCACCCGGCGGGGCCGCCTCCGACGACCAGCACGTCAACGGCGGGCATCGACCATCGTGAGGGCGCCGACGGGGCAGGGAGCGATGCACTTCTCGCACCCGGTACAGGTGGGGCCGTGCACCACCAACCCCCGGCGGGTCATATGGATGGCCTCCGGCGGGCACAGCGGCATGCACAGGCCGCACGCGTCGCAGACCTCGGGGTCCACGACGGCGATGCGCTGCGCCACGGCCGGGGGCATGGGCGCACGTTACCTTCGCTTCCGGAACAGTGTCAAGCGCGGTGTTGCCTGAGGCGTGCGCACGGGCTATGTTACCGGCGGCTCAACAAGTTACGCCGCCTCCCTTCACCCTCTATCGAGTTGCAAGCCGGCATGCGCTTGACGTCCTGGAAACCGGGGTCCTGGCTCCCCGCCAACGAGATTGCCGTGGACCTCGGCACCGCGAACACGCTCGTCTACGTGCGCGGTGAAGGCATCGTCCTCAACGAGCCGTCGGTCGTGGCGCTCGAGAAGACCACCGGTCGCATCAAGGGCATCGGGCTCGAGGCCAAGCGCATGCTCGGCCGGACGCCCGACGGGATCCAGGCGGTGCGCCCGCTCAAGGATGGCGTGATCGCGGATTTCGACGTGACCGAGAAGATGCTGCGCTACTTCCTGGCGTCGATCATCAACAAGCACGTCTTCCGCGTGAAGCCGCGGGTGATCGTGTGCGTGCCGAGCGGGATCACCGAGGTCGAGAAGCGGGCGGTGCGGGACAGCGCGCAGTCGGCGGGGGCGAAGGAAGTGTACATGGTGGCGGAGCCGATGGCGGCGGCCATCGGCGTGGGCCTGCCGATCGAGACGCCGACCGGCAACATGGTCATCGACATCGGCGGCGGCACCACCGAGATCGCGGTGATCGCGCTGTCGGGCATCGTGTGCGACGCGTCGATCCGCATCGCGGGCGACGAGATGGACACGGCGATCGTCCAGCACATGCGCAAGAACCACAACGTGCTGATCGGCGAGCCGACGGCCGAGCGCATCAAGATCCAGATCGGCAGCGCGGCGCCCGTGGGCGAGGAGCAGGAGATGGAGGTGAAGGGCCGCGACCTGGTGTCGGGCATCCCCAAGACGGTGACGGTGCGCTCCGACGAGATCCGCGCGGCGCTCATGGAGCCGATGCAGCAGATCGTGGACGCGGTGCGCCGGGCGCTGGAGATCACGCCGCCCGAGCTGGCCAGCGACATCGTGGACCGGGGGATCGTCATGACGGGGGGCGGCTCCCTCATCCGCGGCCTCGACGTCCTCCTCTCGCACGAGACCGGGTTGCCCATCCACGTGGACGAGGACCCGCTGACCTGCGTGGTGCGGGGCACCGGGCGCATCCTCGACGATCCCGAGAAGTACCGCACCGTCCTGACGACCTGACGGGCCGTGACGATCGGGGCTGAGCGGTACGGGTCGCGGGCCGACACGGTCGCCTTCGTGGCCTGCCTCGTGGTTGCGCTCGTCACCCTCGCCCTGCCGGAGGCCCTGCGGGCGCCGATCGCCGCCGCGATGCGCCGCAGCGTCCTGCTGCCGGCCGTGACCCTCGAATCCCGCGTCGCCGCCTCCCGCGCGCAGCGCCAGGCCGTGCTCGTGCTGCGGGCCGAGCGCGACTCGTTCGCGCTGGCGGCCTCCCAGGTCCCCGAGCTGGTGACCGAGATCGCCGAGCTGCGCGCGCTGCTCCGCCTCAGGGCGCGGCTCGGGAGCGGATTCGTGACCGCCGAGGTCCTCCACCAGTCCGGGCTCACCGACGGCCTGACCCTGCTGCTGTCGGCCGGGCGCCGGGCGGGCGTCACGCCGCTCGCGCCCGTCGTCTCGCCGACCGGCCTGGTCGGCATGGTGACCACGGTCGACCCGCGCTCGTCGGTCGTCATGGCGTGGTCCCATCCCGACTTTCGCGCCAGCGCGATGACCGCGCGGGGCCGGGTCTTCGGCATCGTCTCCGCGCGCCGCGGCGAGCGCGCGGGCGAGGTGATGGAGTTCCGCGGCGTCCCCTACCGGGAGCGGCTGCCGGCCGGAACCCTGATCGTCACCTCCGGGCTCGGCGGCGTCTTCCCGCGGGGCATCCCGCTCGGGACCATCGAGGGCATGCTGAGCGAGGCGGAGGGCTGGGAGCGCACCTACCTCGTCCGGCCCGCGGCCCACCCGGCGCAGGTCACCCACGTGCTCGTGCTGAAGCCGGGCGCGTTCAGCGACACCCTCGCGGCGGCCTTCCGCGCCCCCGCCGCGGCCGACACCGCGACGGCGCCGGCCGACAGCTCGTGAAGCTCGCGCCTCCCCGCCTGAGGCTGTGGATCGTCGTGCTGCTGCTGCTCGCGGCCCAGCTGGCCGTGCGGCCGTGGTTCGCGGCCTCGCCGCTGGCGCCCGATTTCCTGCTCGTCGCGCTGCTGACCTTCGCGATGCGATCCCGGCCGGGGGCCGGCGCCGCGGCGGGCTTCGTGGTGGGGCTTCTGGGCGACGCGGTCGCCCCGACCGCCTTCGGGGCAGGGGCCTTCGCGCTGACGATCATCGGCTACGCGGCCGGCTGGCTCAAGGCGGTGGTCTTCGCCGACAACCTCCTCGTGACCGTCGTGTTCGTGTTCGCGGCGAGCTGGCTGCGCGACGTGCTCGAGCTGGCCGCCAGCGGCGCGCTGCGCGCGGGCGCCGTCGGCACGCAGCTGCTGGTGCTCTCGCCCGCGACCGCCATCGGCACGGCGGCCGCCGCCGCCGTGGTTCTGCTGTTGTTCCGGAGCTGGCTCCACTCGGCGCCGGCGTCGTGAGCGACCGGCAGGCGTTCCACCCGTTCGTGCTGGCGCTGCGGGGCGCCGTGGCCCGCAACGCCCTGGCGGTGGTCTTCCTCTTCCTGGCCGCGGCCTTCTTCCGCCTCCAGGTGCTCCAGCGCGACCGCTACCGGATGAAGTCGGAGTCGAACCGGCTACGGCCGGTGCCCCTCCCGGCGGCCCGCGGCCTGATCCTGGACCGGCACGGCGCGGTCATCGCCGAGAACGTGCCCGGCTATTCAGTGTCGCTGCTGGCGGCGGACGAGGATTCGCTGCGCGCCATGCTCCGCCGGCTCGACTCCCTGATCCCGTTCGACTCGGCCGCGACGGAGCGGGTGGTCGCGCGCTTCCGCACCGCGCCCTACCAGCCGACGACGCTGGTGAAGGACGCCCCGTTCGCGCTGGTCTCCCAGCTCGAGGAGCACCGGGTGGAGCTCCCGGGGCTCGTGATCCAGGCGGAGCCGAAGCGCCGGTACCCGGACAGCACCGTGGTGGCCCACCTGGTGGGCTACGTCTCCGAGGTCACGCAGCAGGAGCTGGAGGGGGCCTTCGGCGGCCGCCGGCCGGGCGCGATCGTCGGGAGGGAGGGCCTCGAGCGCGAGTACGACTCGACGCTGACCGGTGCGGACGGCGTACGGTTCGTCGAGGTGGACGCGCTCGGACGCGTGGTCCGCGAGCAGGGCGCCGCCTCGACGCTCCAGGAGGTCCCGGGCCGGGTGCTGCGCACCACCATCGACCTCGGCCTGCAGCGTTACGTGGCTTCCATCTTCCCGCCCGGCCGGCGCGGCGCGATCGTGGCGATGGACCCGTGGACGGGCGACATCCTCGCGCTCTACTCGAGCCCCCCGTTCGATCCCAACGCGTTCGTCGGCGGCATCGCGCCGAGCCTGTGGGACACGCTCAACTCCGACCCGAGCCACCCGCTGCTCGACCGGGTGATCGCCGCCCGCTACCCGCCGGCGTCCACCTTCAAGCTCGCCACGACGGTGATGGCGCTGCGCGACGGCCTGGTGACGTTCGCCTCGCGGATGCCGCAGCCCTGCCGCGGCGGCTTCCAGTACGGCACGCGCTTCTTCAGGTGCTGGGAACCGCGGGGCCACGGGTTCCTCAACCTGGCGCAGGCCATCGCCGCGTCGTGCGACGCCTACTTCTACCAGCTGGGCCTGCGGCTCACCGTCAAGGCGATCCTCGAGGGCGGCGCGTACCTCGGCTTCGGCTCGCGCAGCGGTATCGACCTGCCGGGCGAGGTGCGCCCGGCGTTCCCCGACACGAGCTACTACGACCGGGTGTACGGCCGGAACGGCTGGACGCAGGCGGTGGCGCTGAATCTCGCCATCGGACAGGGCGAGAACGCCCAGACGCCGATCAACATGGTGCGCTTCTACGCCACGCTGGCCAACGGCGGGCACCTGGTGCGGCCCCACATCCTGGCTGGCAACTTCCCCGCCACCGGCGTCGTGGGCCTGCCGGACACGACCTTCCTGGAGATCCGCAAGGCGTTGATCGCGGTGGTGGAGCAGGGCACGGCGCGCGCCGTGCGGCTGGCAAGCCTGCAGCTGGCCGGCAAGACCGGAACCGCCCAGAATACCGAAGGCGCGAACCACGGCTGGTTCATCGGATTCGCGCCGGCCGACCGGCCCCAGATCGTCGTGGCCGGCGTGATCGAGGGCGCGGGCCACGGCACCGCCGTAGCGCCCTACGTGGCCCGGATCATCGAGCGGTACGTGCTCGGGCCCGACACGACGGCCCGCGGTCGCGCGGGTGAGCGCGTCCCCCTCGCGGTCCCGGAGGATACGGTGCGCGGCACCTCGCCCGTGGCCGTCGGCCAGCCACGACGTGCCACGCCGGCGCCGGCGAGACCCGCCCGCCGCGCCCCGCCCGCGAAGCCGGTCCCCGTCCCGCCACCGCCGCTCGAGGACACCAGCCCGGGGCCCGGAGGGCCCCGCTGATGTTCGGCCGCCTCGACCGTCCCCTGACCGCGGTGACCCTGGCGCTGACCGCGTACGGAATCCTGATCCTGTACTCCGCCGGCCAGACCGACGTGCCGACCTCGGTCGCCCACATCTGGCAGCGGCAGCTCGTCTGGTTCGCGCTGAGCATCACCGCCGCGCTGCTGGTGATGCGGGTGTCGCCCCGGCTGCTGGAATGGGCGGCGCCGGGCTGCTATGCGGGCGGGATCGTCGTGCTCCTCGTGACGCTGGTCATCGGGACCGGCGGCGGCACGGCGGCCTCGTCCCACTCCTGGATCACCATCGGCGGCCAGCGCCTCGGCCAGCCGTCCGAGTTCGTGAAGCTGGTCGTGATCCTGATGCTGGCGCGCCATCTCGCATCGCTGCGCGCCCCGCCCCGGAACCTGCGCGAGCTGGTCGTTCCCTGCCTCATCGCGCTGGTGCCGGCGGCCCTGGTGGCCATCCAGCCGGACCTGGGCAGCGCCCTGGTGTTCGGGGGCGTGCTGTTCGCGATGCTGTACTGGGCGGGCGTGCGCCTCCCCTTCCTGGTGCTGCTCGGGTCGCCGCTCGCCTCGCTGGTGCTCGCCTTCTCGCCGTGGACGTGGGGTGGGTGGATCGTGCTCCTGAGCGTGCTGCTCGTCGTCTGGCGGCCCTTCGTCTGGGAGGGCCTGGCGGTCCTGGGGGCCAACCTCGGGATGGGCATCATCGCACTGCCGCTGTGGCACAGGCTCGCCGCGTACCAGCAGCACCGGTTCCTGTCGTTCCTCAACCCCGACATCGACCCGCGGGCCACGGGCTGGCACATCATCCAGTCGAAGATCGCGATCGGCAGCGGCGGCTGGCTGGGCAAGGGCTTCACGATGGGCTCCCAGAAGCGCCTGGCCTTCCTGCCGGCCCAGCACACGGACTTCATCTTCTCCGTCGTGGGCGAGGAGCTGGGGTTCCTCGGGGTCCTGGTGGCGCTCGCCCTCTTCTTCGCGCTGCTGGCCATCCTGATCCGGGTCGCGCGGCGCAGCCCCGACCCGTTCGGCAGCCTGGTGGCCTTCGGGGTCATCGGCGTGTTGTTCACCCACATCTTCGAGAACATCGGGATGACGGCCAACGTGATGCCCATTACGGGCATTCCGCTGCCGTTCTTCAGCTACGGCGGGTCGTTCCTGCTGGCCTGCTTCCTCGGCGTGGGAATGGCCATGCGGGTCGCCCGCGAGGGCCGGGAGCTCGGCTATCACGAGTTGTAGCAACGTCTTACGGTTTGGCTCTAGCGGGGCCGGGCCTCCGTTTCCAAATTGATCCATCTCTTGGGCGGCCCGCACCGGGCCCCCGATCACCCCTCGATCCCTGCGCCATGGCCTGGTTCCGCAAAGACCGGCGACCTCGAACGTCTCAACGCGAGCGGCTGGAGATCCCGGCCGACGTCTGGGACAAGTGCGAGGAGTGCGGGCACGTCGACGTGCGCGAGAAGTTCGAGCGGGGGTTCGGGGTCTGCCCCAACTGCGGGCACCACCGCCGGGTGGATGCCGCGCAGTACGTGGCGCTGCTCACCGACGAGGGCAGCTGGTCGCCGATGGACCAGGGCCTGCGCTCGGTGGACGCCCTGGGCTTCGAGAACTACCGCGACCGCCTGGCGGCCGCGACGAAGAAGGCGGGCCGAGAGGACGCCGTGCGCACCGGCACGGCCACCCTCGAGGGCCAGCCCATCGCGCTGGCGGTGATGGACTTCAAGTTCATGGGCGGCTCGATGGGCTCCGTCGTGGGCGAGAAGATCGTCCGGATCGCGCGGGTGGCCCTGGAGGAGCGCCGGCCGCTGATCATCGTGTCGGCCTCGGGCGGCGCGCGGATGCAGGAGGGCGTGCTGTCGCTGATGCAGCTGGCCAAGACGTCGGTGGGCATCGCGCAGCTGCGGGACGCGGGTGTCCCGTTCATCTCGATCCTCACCAATCCCACCACGGGCGGGGTGTCGGCGTCGTACGCCATGCAGGGTGACGTCATTCTGGCGGAGCCGGGTGCCGTGATCGGGTTCGCCGGCCCGCGGGTCATCAAGCAGACGATCGGGCAGGACCTGCCGGCGGGCTTCCAGACCGCGGAGTTCTTGCTCGAGCACGGGATGGTGGATGCGGTGGTCCCGCGCAGCGAGTTGCGCGACACCACCGCTCGGCTCTTGTCGCACATGGCCGGATGGCGCCCGGCGGAGGTCGCTGACTGACCCGGTTGTCGTTCGCGGACGCCTGCGCCTTTCTGTTCCCCCGACAAGCCGGCCGGATCAAGTGGGGTCTCGGACCCACCGAGGCCCTCCTCGGCGCCCTCGGCCACCCCGAGCGCGAGTTCCCATCGATCCACGTCGGCGGCACGAACGGCAAGGGCTCGGTGTGCGCCTTCCTGGCGGCCGACCTCGCTTCCCGCGGCTTTCGGGTGGGGGTCTATACCTCGCCGCACCTGGTAACGGTTCGGGAACGGGTGACCGTGGACGGCACGCCCATCAGCGAGGACGCGTTCGCTCAGTGGACCGGCCTCCTTCGGCCGGTCATCGAGGAGCAGGGAGCCAGCTTCTTCGAGGCCACGACCGCCATCGCCTTCGCCGACCTGGCGGCGCGGGGAGTCGACGTCGCGGTGGTGGAGGTCGGGCTGGGGGGACGGCTCGACAGCACCAACGTGCTCGTGCCGATGGCGGCGGCGGTTACCAAGATCGCCCTGGAACACACCGACTACCTGGGGCCAGATCTCTTGGCCATCGCCCGGGAGAAGGCCGGCATCGCCAAGCCGGGTGCTCCTTTCGTAACCGGGGAGCGCGACCCTGCGGTCCGGGACGAGTTGTGCCGGGTCGCGGAGGCGCGTGGAGCGGCACCGATCGTCCTGGTAGACACGACGTGTCCGCCACCGCCCGGTGTCCGGCTGGGGCTTCGAG
>DATJUT010000035.1 GCA_035502185.1 Gemmatimonadales bacterium | reverse complement strand
TCGATGACAAGCAGCGCATCCTGGCAGCGATGAAGAGTGTCTGGGGCGACCGCGTGACGACGGTCTTCCCCCGTCAGGGACACTACGCGCTCGACCCGCACAACCTCGCCGCGTATCCCGCGGCCGATCTCACGGTCGAGCAGATCGGCGACCTGGCGACCTGCGATCTCTCCACCTTGCTGGGCAGGAGCACCGCCGGGCGTCCGCGACAGGAGCACTCATGAAGAGGACACTACGGCCGCGAGCTCGCCGCCCCTGCTCACCAGTTGGAGCCATGGCTGATAGGCGACCGCCACCCTAGCCGGCGCGCCACCAGGTGGGTGCAAGCGGAGGAGCCTTGCTCGATCCCGAGCTGGGGCGGCCTCCGGTAACGCCGCAGGACCTCGGAGACGTCCCGAGGATGGCGATCGCCGGCTGCGGGCCGCCCGTCCCCGCGGCCCACGCGGCGTGGCCGGAGCTGCGGTGCCGTTGCCCGGCCACCGCCAGGTTGCACTCCCCCGTGCTCCGGGATCCGGCCGCCCGATAGCCGGCTACTCCACCACGGCGCCGTGATGGCAGTCCGAACACAGCATCGTCTGCCAGACCCCGCCGATGTCCACCGGGTGCTGGAAGTCCAGCCCGGTTGCGGCGACGGTGGCCGCCGCCTGGCCCGGGCCCTGGGCGACGATCGCGTGGCAGGTGGTGCAACCGTGACGGATCGTCCGTCCATCGGCGCTGGCGTGGTTACCGTCGTGGCAGCGGAAGCAGCCGGGGGAGTTCTGGTGCCCGATGTTGTCGGGGTAGACGCGCCAGTCCACCTTCATCCCAGGGAAGAAGTTGTGCGCATAGACGATCTGCACCGCCGTGATCGCCCGGCGGAGGCGCGCGGTCGCCGCGGCCGGCCGTCCCGGGTAGGCGGAGTCGTAGAACGCCGTCAACCCGGTGGAGATGCCGCTGAACGCGGCGGCGGTACTGGCGTACGGAGCTGTCAACGCCCGGACGGCCTGGCGCTTGATGAAGGGGATGGTGGAGTCGATGCGACCGGTGCTGATCGCGAGGTTCACCGACGTGAGCGGCGGGTTGTAGATGTGCGTCGGCCGATTGTGACAGTCGATGCAGTCCATGGTTCGCGGACGTGACGCGGCGAGCTGGGCCTGCGTGAGCGGGCTGACGGTGGACTGGTACACGGTCGCGTTCCCGCGGGCGTCGGTCACGCGCACCCACGGGATGTCCTGACGCTGGCTGTCGGTGGCGACGTACTCGATCCGGTTTGCGATGTTCATGTGCCAGTGGATGCCGCCGGCCGGACCGAAGGCGGGGTCGCCGCCGCCGATGTAGAGCAGCAAACGGATCGTCCACGGCGAGTTGGTCTCGTCGGGGAGGTAATGCGGGATCACCCGCTCGGCCGCACCGTAGAACTTGCGCGGCCAGTGGCACTGCTCGCACGTCTCCTGGGCCGGCCGCAGGTTCTTGATCGGCGCCGGAATCGGGCGGGGATACTTGTCGACGATCGTGGCGTACACCTGATAGGCGCCGGACAGCTTGGACTTCACGAACCAGCCCGCGCCGGGGCCGATGTGGCATTGGACGCAGGCGACGCGGGCGTGCGGCGACTCCTGGTAGGCGGTGTACTCGGGCCGCATGATGGTGTGGCACGTCGTGCCGCAGAACGCCACCGATTCGGTGAACTGGTAGGTCCGGTAGCTCCCCAGCGCGGTGAGGATCAGGAACAGGAACGTCGCCACGCTGACGGCGATGAATGCGCGTCGCTGGCGTGGCACGTTGAGATCCAGGCGGGGGTAGCGGGGGAGCTCGCCCGGGCGCATCCGGCGGCGCCGCCGGCGCTCCCCGAGGGCGCCCGCGGCGATCAGGAGCAGTCCCGCGACGAGGAAGGCCGGAGCGACGAGATAGGTCAGGATCCCCATATAGGGGTTCTTGAAGCTGCCGAAGTAGTCGATTGCGATCAGGCATACGGCGGCGAAGAAGCTCGAGGCCGCCAGGATGATGCCGGCGGTGCTCAGCCAGTTGCGGAGGAGGGATGGTAGCGGCGGTGGTGACGTGGGTTCGCGGTTGTCGGTCATCGTTCCCTGCTCCGCGAATGCGGCGGCAGTGACGCTCTCACGTCACGGATGGCCCATGTCTACGACGCGGCCTAACGACAGTCTGGGCCCAGTCCGGTCGCAACCGCAAGTCCCGGACGACCTCCCGACGTTTCTCCCGCGACCCGTCAGCCGCTCGTGCGCATCGCGGCGAGCAGCGTCACGTCGTCGTGGGGTTCGGCCTGCCCCGTGAACGCGGCAAGGGCTTCCAGGACTCCGCGGACGAGATGGGAGGCGGTCGTGTTGTTCGCCCGAAGGGCGTCCCGCAGACGCTCGGCGCCGAAGGCCTCGCCGCCCGGGCCCCGCGCCTCCACCAGCCCGTCGGTGAACGCGAAGAGGCTGTGGCCTCGCTCGAGCTTGGCCTGGCTCGCCTTGAACTCGACCTCCGGCAGGAGCCCCAAGGCGGGGCCCGTGGGCCTGAGCTCCCGGATGGTGCCGTCCGGCGCGATGACGAGGGCCGGCTCGTGGCCGGCATTGACGTAGTCGAGCTGCCCGTCCCGGGGATCGAGCGCCCCCAGGAAGACCGTGGCGAACATGTTGGTGCGCCCGTGCAGACGCGCGATGTAGTCGTTGGTGAAGCCCGCGACCCGGACCAGCAGGTCGGCCGCCGAGGCGGACTCCAGCGCCTGCCGAACCAGGGTGCGACGTCCGCCGATCATCTGGATGGCGCCGCCGCCAATCGGGTCGGCGGAGGCGCGGATGAGGCTGCGGAACAGGGCCATGAACAGCGCCGCGCCGACACCCTTGTCGCACACGTCGCCGACGACGGTGACGATCGTGCCCGCCGGCGGCAGCACGAACGCGTCGTAGAAGTCGCCGGAAACCTCGCGGGCGGGCTGCAGCGCGGCCTCCAGCTGCACCCCCATCGCGACCGGAAGCGCTTCGGGCAGGAAGTCGCGCTGAATGTTGCGCGCGACTTCCATCTCGCGCGCGAGTCTCTCGGCGTCGGGCACGCTGCGTGGGGTGGTCATCCGTCGATCACCGACAGCTGCCAGAGGTCCCGGGTGCTGGTGTGCAGGAACGGATGCAGGGCGCGCAGCCCCGTTCTCCCGATGTTCGTCTCCAGGTATCGCAGCTCCTCGAGCTTGTTCTTCACCGTGGGATCCGGCGCGGCCTCGAACCCGGCCTCACGCATCATCAGCACACCCTTGGCGCGGATGGCGAGCTCGGCGCGCAGGCGCAGGAGGCACATCATGTCCACGATCACCTCCGCGGAGAAGGTGTTGCGCAGGGTCTTCAGGTACGTCCCGACCGGTGTGAGCGAAACCTGCCCCGAACGAATGACCCGCAGCAGCTCCTGGTCCGTGTCGAACCCCGCTCCCACCCAGGCCTGCGTCTGACGCTCGCTCTGCTGGAACACCGCGACGCAGAGCGCGGGGAAGACCAGCACGATCAACGCCGTGGCCAGGATCGGCTGCAGCAGGAAGTGGTTGTACAGCGAATGCAGGACCACCGCCACGGCGAGTCCGGGCAGCAGGAGGTGGAGCCGGAAGGCGTCGGGGCGGTTATGGAGCGTCTTGGAGACCATCGCCACGATGGACGTGGCGCCGCCGTGCATGATCGCGGTCCCGAACCCCCGCACGACCCAGGTCCAGAGCGTCGCGTCGGGGTGCACCTGCAGGTAGTAGAGGTTCTCGAGGAACGCGAAGCCGGTGCCGATGCCGAATCCGTGGATGGCGGCGTCCACGACGAAACCCACCTTGCTCATCCGCAGCAGGTAGACGACGAAACCGGCCTTGAGCGACTCCTCGACGACCGGTGCGACGTACCTGGAGTACTGGTCCCAGTCCAGCTCGAGGGCGGGCCGCAGCCAGACGTTCACCCCGTAGCTGGCGAGGCCGGCGACCATGCCGGCGGCGACCGACAGCAGGACGGCCCGCAGCGCGACGAGCTTGTAGCTGTCGATCAGGACCAGGGCTCCCAGGAACAGAAAGACCGGGAGGATGCTGACGGCAACCGCGAGGACGGTCGTCACATGATCTTGAACGAGAACATCCAGGCGGAGCGGCGCGGGCCGCCCTGCTGCTGGGCCACGGCGAACCCGGTCGAGAACGTGGACTCGAGATGGGAGAGGGTGTTCAGCCGGACGTCGAGCTGCGCGCCGACGCTCGCCAGCGTGCTTCGGGCCGCCGCGTCGTCCACGTTGACCGAGAGCCCCGTTGCGAACAGCGACAGGTCGGCCCATTGCAGGTAGAAGCTCGGGATCCCGATGCGGCGGAACCGGAGGGGCGGCGTCACCCATTGCACCTGGGCCCGGCCGTAGTTGGCGCCGCCGATGCTGTTGATGTCCGTGCCCGGGAAGCTCTCGACGTTCCGGAACTGCTGGATGTCGCGGTAGTCCACCCAGTTGTTGCCGAACCCGCCGAAGAAGAAGTCGGCGAACGGATCGGTCCGGGCCCCGGCCAGCGCCGTTCCCGCCGAGGCCCGGAACCACAGCGACGAGTGGTCCAGCGGCAGCAGAAACCCCCTGGACGCATCCAGGCTCACGCGGGGATACAGCCTCCCGTTCACCTCGTTGCCGCTGACGCTCGCTCCCCAGGTCGTCCCCAGCTCGTCCTGGACGGCCCCGAGGGAGCGCCGCAGGGAGGTGTACGCGAGGTCGCCGGAGAACGACAGGAGCGTCTTGAAGGGCGCCGCGATGCCCTGGTACTCCGGCAAGGTCGCCAGGTCGCCGTAGCCCGCCGCCGCCAGCGTGTAGGACAGTCTCCTCGGTTCGTCATAGAGGAGGTTGCCCTGGTACTGCACCCCCAGGGAGTAGCCCTTGCGGCTCACCCTGGTGGGCCCGAAGAGGTCGTAGAAGTCGGCCGGATTGAGGGCGGCGGAGACCTGCCAGTTCCAGTAGTGGAAGTTCGCGCGCACGTGCAGGCGCTCGTCGGACGACAGGCGACGGTCCGGCGAGTATGTCGCGGTGATGTCGGCCGCCGTCGTGCCGATCCGGTCGGACACGTTCATGCGCATGCCGCCCGCCACGGCGTTGGTGCCGGCCGCGTCCTGATACGCCTCCACGACCGGATACGCGCTGTCCAGCTTGAGGTTGCGCAGCGACCGGTAGGGTCCCTGCGAGATCGTGACCGAGTCGAGGTTCACCCGCGACGCGGGCGGCACCATCCACGACTGCACGTCGGGACGCGTGTCGGCGATCTCCTTCCCGAGGAAGCGAATCGCGCTCACGCTGTCCACGGCGCGGTTCGCGATCAGCGAGGGCACGAATCCCCAGCGTGTGTACTCGAAGACGAGGATGGAATCCCGGGAGACGGGGACCGGCCTGAAGAAGCCCGTCTCCGCGTTGCTCAGAGCGTCGATGTCCTGCCTGGCGAGGTCATAGCGATAGACGTTGGCGACTCCGGAGTAGTACGAAGAGCCGTAGAGGTACCTGCCATCCGGCGAGAACACGAAGTTCAACGGCGCCGCGTCGCCGAAGTCGTACAGGGTCTGGAATGTCGTGTCCCCGGCCACGAGGGCCGGGATGTCCGTCTTCACCAGCCGCTGGCTGCCGCTGATCTCCGACATCGAGCCGACGAGGGTCGATCCGTCCGGCGAAACGTCCAGGTCGAACAGGTCCCGCCCGTACGGCAGGGTGCGGACCTGATGCCACTCGTGATAGGGCGGCGGAATGCGGACCAGGGTCGAGAACCCGTTGTCGTGCCGGACGCCCCACAGCGAGCTGTCCGCCGGGTCGAAGGCGAGATCCCCGACCCGCGCGTCCTTCATCAGGACCTCGTACCGGCCGGACGCCAGATTCACCGAGACGAGGTTCCGCCAGTTGGCGTTGTTGGTCGTGTAGAAGAGGGTGCGTGACGCCGGATCGTACGCCAGCGAGGTGACGTAGAGTCCCGCGGCCCCCATCACCTCCCGGAGGTTGGTGAGCTTGCCGGTCTCGAGGTTGATGGCGGCGATGTGGCCGACCTGGCCCGGATAGCGAAGGGCCAGGTAGAGGTTCCGGCTCGCCGAGTCGTAGTACGCCCGGGAGACGGCGCCCAGCGCCCGGTTCGAGACCGGGCGGGCCGTGGTGACCGGGTGCCGCCGGATCGCCGCGAGGTTGGCGCGCTGCCAGTCGCGCTCCCAGGCGATCCATCGCGACCACTCGTCCTCGAGCGACCGTCCGTACACCTGCCGGAACTGCGACGAGAAGTAGCGCCGGCTGCCCTCGCTGCGGTTGAACCACGCCAGCAGGCTGTCGTCGCCGTAGCGCAGCGCCAGATAGCTGACGAAGCGCGTGCCGTAGAGATAGGAGTTGGCCCCGACCAGGAAGTCGATCGTCGTCCCTTCCGATTCCAGCCCGACGACGTCGTAGATCCGGCCGCTGTCGCGGACGAGGGTGCGGAACACCATCTCGTCGTAGGGGCCGTTCACGCGTCCCACGCCCCCGTTCATCCACGTCTCGAGATAGACGGCGATCCCTTCCAGATACCACCGCGGCGAATACCACCGCGGCACGGTCAGGTAGCCGTAGAGCATGGACGGCGGTGCTGCCGGGTTGGGCGTGACCTTGCCGAAGAAAATGGATCGGAACAACCGGTCCGACGCGGTGGCCTTGTCGGTGGTCACGAGGTGGGTCATCTCGTGGTTGAGCGAGGAGATGATCCGCTCCTGCGCCGGCGCCGACTCGTAATCCGTCTCGTACGGTGCGAGCCCGACGGTGATGTGGTTCTCCGGCAGTGGACTCGCTCCCGCATTGCCATAGTGCCACAGATCGTGCATCAGCACGTCGATCCTGCCCCGAGGCGACCAGTCCCAGAGGCGGGAGTGGAACTCAAGGGAGTTCTCGAAGGCTCCGACCACCTGAGGCACCAGGTAGGACTGGAGCGGCGAGGTCCACACCAGCCGCAGGTCGCGGGTCTCGAGCGTCTGGAACTGCGCGGCGAGATCGGAGGGCGCGCATAGCCGCACGCAGGCCAGGAGGGCCAGGACGAATCGGAGTCTGTGCATTGTCAGAGGGGGAAAGAAACTACTCGGAGATCCCGGCTCCCGTTAGAGCGAGCCGGGATCCCCGTGGGTCAGCTCAGTTCTGGCTGCGGTTCGCCTCGCGCATGAACGCCTGGGACATCGCCTGGCTCTGCGCCAGAGTGCGGAACGCTTCGCTCGCCTGCAGCGTCCGGAACGCCTGGCTGGCCACGATGTCGCGGAAGGCCTGGCTGGCCATCATGTCACGGTAGGCCGAGTTGTTCTGCAGATTCCGGAACGCCTGGCTGGCCATCAGCTGCTGGTATGCCTGGCTCGCCATCACCTGCTGGTAGGCCTGGCTGGCCATCAGCTGCTGGTAGGCCTGGCTGGCCAGGACGTCGCGGAAGGCCTGGCTGGCCATCATGTCACGGTAGGCCGAGTTGTTCTGCAGATTCCGGAACGCCTGACTGGCCATCAGCTGCTGATAGGCCTGGCTGGCGATCGCGTGCTGATAGGCCTGGCTGGCCATCACCTGCTGGTACGCCGAGTTGGCCTGCAGGTCCCGGAACGCCTGGCTGGCGATCAGCTGCTGGTACGCCTGGCTGGCCATGAGCTGCTGGTAGGCCTGGCTGGCCATCACCTGCTGGTAGGCCTGGCTGGCCATCGCCTGTTGATAGGCCTGGCCGGCGACGATCTGCCGGTAGGCGTCGCTGGCCAGGAGCACCCGGTACGCCTGGTTCTGCATGGCCTGCCGGAACGCGTCGCTCCGCACCAGCTGCAGAACCTGGTCGTTCTGGAACAGTGCCTGGATCTCGGGGTTCTTGAGCGTCACGTCGGCCTCGGTCATGTTCCGGCCATGATACCGCGCCGCCGGCTCGACCCCGCCGATCGTACCGGCTTCGTGGCTGCCGGGGGGGAAGCCGGTCACGATCCCGGCGATGACGACCACGATCGCCACCGCGGCGCCACCGATGAGCATCGCCTTCTTGGTCATGATCGCCTCCTCCATGCGTTCAGTTCCGAGTCTCAGGCCCCCAACGGCCCTTCCCATGATCGTGCGCAGGGTCATCCACGCTGTCGCGGTCCCTGGTGACGCTCGAGCCGGCTGTGGCAGCGCATCGAGGATCGCCCGCTTGAGCTGCGGCGGCGGCTCGCGCGCCCCCACTTCGTCGAACAGCCCGGCGACCTGGCGCAGCTCGGCCGCCAGCGCCCTGGCTTCCGGATCCTTCTCCACCAACGACCGGAAGGCGGCACTCCCTTCCGCAGTGTTGGCACCATCCATCTCCTGATGAATCAACTCGATCTGGTCGCGGTTCAACATGGCTACCGTACCCGTTCGCGAAGCGTAAGCCGCAGCCGTTCCCGCGCGGTGAAGAGGCGCGACTTGACGGTGCGGACCGGAATCTCCAGCACGTCGGCGATCTCCTGGTAGGAGAAGGACACGAAGTGGCTGAGCACGACCACCGCCCGATCGTCAGGCTTCAGACCCATCAACGCCCTCCCGACGCGGTCCTCCACCTCTGCCGCACCATCGGCCGCGGCTCCCGGCGCCCGGATGTCCAGCTCGTCGTCCAGCGTTACCGTCGGCTTCCGGCGCTTGAGCGCGTTCAACGACTCGTTCACGGTCATGCGATAGATCCAACTGAAGAACTTGTACCTCGGGTCGTAGGTCCGGAGGTTCACGAACGCGTTGAGAAACACCGTCTGCGTGACGTCCTCGGCGTCCTGCACGTTGCCCAGCATCCGAAGCGCGACGTTGAACAGGCGCATCTGGTAGCGGTCGACGAGACCGCTCGCCGCGTCTCCGTGACCCTCCAGGTACCGCGCGACCAGGGCGCGGTCCTCTTCGTCCGCCGCAGCAGGTGTCACTCTCAATTACAACTCAGACCGCCAAAGGTTGGAGGGGTGCCTGCGATCGGCGGCGCCCTCGGCGGGCCAGCCGAATTGCCGTGGGAACGTGCACCGGGAGACGCCCCTCTGCAATGCCGGGTTCGCGGCGGCGGCGACCTCCCACCGCCCCGCGAGGGCCCCCCGCGCCGAAGGGGAGCGGGGTGACCATATTACGGCGCCGGCGGGGTCGGCCCGCGGCACGCCGGAGGACGAGAATGCGGCCAAGCCTCCGAATGACGATTGGCGCCGATCCCGGTGAGGTCGCCAGGGTCAAGACGGCGCTCGCCGAGTTCGCGGACGCGCACGCGGTGCCGGCCGGGATCCGGCGCAGCATGAGCGTCGTCCTCGACGAGCTCCTGAACAACACCATCTCGTACGGATTCGCCGGGCGGGAGGGCGGCGAGATGACCATCGCCGTAGAGCTGCGCACGGACCGGTTGTCGGTCACGCTCACCGACGACGGCGCGCCCTTCAACCCGTTGGACGTGGCTGCCCCTGACACCGCACTTTCCGTGGAGGAGCGGCAGGTCGGCGGGCTCGGCATTCACCTGGCCCGGCGGCTGATGGACGAGGTCAGCTATCAGCGGCGTGCCGGTCGGAACGTCGTCGTGCTGGCGAAGCTCCTGGCAGGTGGGCGAACGGCGGCTGACGCGGAGGACGGTCCATGAACATCACCACGCGCATCGAGCACGGCGTCACTGTCGTCGGCATCGCGGGGAATCTCGACAGCAACACCTCGCCGCAGGCACAGCAGGCGCTCGACGGGATGCTCGCGAGTGGCGGGCGGAAAATGGTCGTCGACTTCACGGCGCTCGACTACATCAGCAGCGCCGGACTTCGCGTCCTGCTCGGCACGGCCAAGCGCCTGAACGGGGCGGGGGGCGCGCTGCGCCTGTTCGGCCTGAACCAGACGGTCCAGGAGGTGTTCGACATCTCCGGGTTCTCGACGATTCTCGCCGTGTTCGCCACGGAGGCCGACGCGCTCAAGGGGTTCTAGCGCTCACGGTCCACGCGCCTCCTCGCTCGCGGCACGCCACGCGATCGCCTGCAGCGCGGCGGCCACCGGGGGTTCGAGTCCCGCCGTGTAGCCGGAGCCGACGGGAGACCGCGTCAGGAGCACGGCGTGGAAGACGCACGCGATGAGGTAGGCGCCGTCGCGACCGGGGTGCACGGGGTCGGCGTACAGGTTGATCTCGGGGTGCTCGCGCCGCGCCACGCGCCAGGCCGCGCCGGCCGGCACCACCGCAGCCCGCAGCAGCGTCGCCAGGCGCTCGTAGGTCCGGTTGATCCGACGCTGCATCCCCTCGTACGTGGCCATCTCGGGCGATACCGCGACGTTGGCCGAGTCGCCGTCCCTCCGCGCCGGCGTTTCGTATAGCAGGAGCCGGACCGACGGGCCGGCGGCGCGCGCTTCGGCGGCGAGCGTGTCGGCGTACGGCTCGATCCCGCTGCGTACCTGTTCGTCGGAGAACGCGGGCCACTCCGACTGTTCCTGCAGCACGACCGCGTCCCATCCCCCGCGGGCGAGGAGCGCGCGGACCTCAGGGTCGGCGGCGTGGTTCATGAGCCGCGCTCCTCCGGGCGCGTGCTGCTCGTAGACCAGGTTGACGCCCGCCGTGCGCGCCAGCCCCTGGATCATTGCGGGGAGATTCTGAGCGTAAGTCAGGCTGTTGCCGATGAACAGGACGCGGAGTGTGGGTGCGTTCGGGTCGGAAGGGGTCGGGGCATCGCGCCCGGCCCGCGCCGCCGGCGCGGCCGGCGGCCCTGGCGCGAACACGCCGGCCCGCAGCGCCGCAAAGCCGACGACGGCGAGGGCGAGGGTCCAGAAGAGAGCCCGGCGACGCGACACGCGAGACGCTCCCGCGCGGCATCCGAAGCCGCGCACCACCGGAGTCTAGCCGCCTGGTCCCGCCTGTCCACCTGCAACGCCCCGGAGGCGGCCGACGCCGCCCCCGGCCACGCTACGGACCGGTGCCTATGCGCCGCCTCCCGGCTGGCTCCCCTGGCTCATCGCGCGGCCGGACGCGAGCGCGTTCTCGACCAGCATCAGCCCCGACTCGCCGGTGCGGCGCACCATCTTGAGCAGGGTGTCCATGCTGCTGCACTCCTCCAGCTGCTCGCGCGCGAACCACTCCAGGAAGTCGTGCGCCACGTAGTCGCGCTCGCTCGACGCGAGATCCAGCAGCCCGTTGATCTGCTTCGTCACGGTGTACTCCCACTCCAGCGCCAGGGCCACTGCCTCTTCGGCCGACGCGAACTGGGCGCGCGGCGCCGGAACCGCCGGAATCGCCACGCGGCCGTCCGCGTCGAGGATGTAGCGCACGAACTTCAGCGCATGACCGCGCTCCTCCTCCGCCTGCTTGAAGAAGTGCTGCGTGAGGACCGGGAGACCCGCGCCGTCGAAGTGGGCCGCGATGTTCACGTATTGGAGCGACGCGCCGAACTCGTGCCCGATCTGGGTGTTCATCAGCGCGTTCATCGGCTTGGAGATGAGCATCGGCTTCTCCTCGGGATCACTGCGCCTGGACGCGCGCGCCGGGCGCGTCGCTGAACGAGTGCAACTCCTCGGCACCAGCGTGGCGACGCGCTGTCCCAGCACGGGGCTTCCGAGGGCTGCGCCATCAGGAACGCGGTCACGACGGGACCGTGGGGCCAGCGCACCTGCGCCACCGTCTCGCGAACCAGCGCGTCCCAGCCCGAGTCGGCCCCGTGCGCCACGACCAGCAACCCCGTTTGCGCTGTCGCCGGCGCGCCCCCGATGATCATGGCGGTCCCGACCGCGAGCCCGCTGCGCACGAGGAGCTTGCGGATGTGGACCGCCAGGGGCGGCGTGGACCACTCGGTTGCGCGCGGCTGGTGGGTGTGCCAATGGCGAGAATGACACTCGGGATTCATGGGCCCACGTTATCGTTGGTGCCGCGCGTCGTCAACCTCGACCGCCGGGCGCCGCGTGAGCGGCGGCGCCAGGAGCGCCGGGAAGGGTGGTGGCGGTCGCGCCAGGGCGAGCCTGCCCCACGACCCGGGAGACCCTGTCGGTTGACACAAAACATCGAATGGTATTGGTTACCAACGATGCTTCTGGACCGAGCCCCCCGGCGCAGCAGGCGCATCCGAGGAGAGCCATGGCCCCGCCCGCTCGCACGCTGCAGTTTGAAGCCGCCTGCCGCGCTCACGGCCTTCCGGTCACGGTCCAGCGTCGCCGCATCTTCGAGGTCCTCGCCGGCCGCACCGACCACCCGACGTCCGATCAGGTGTACGCGGCGGTGAAGGACACGCTGCCCGGCGTCTCCCGCACCACGGTGTACCGGGTGCTCGAGACCCTGGTGCGGGTGGGCGTGCTGGCCAAGGCGTGCAGCCCGAGCGCCGCGAGCCGGGTGGACCCGCGGACGTCCCGGCATCACCACCTCGTGTGTCAGCGCTGCGACCGCCTCATCGATGTGGACGATGAGGCCGTCGAGCACCGGATACGGCCGCCGGACGTGCGCCGACGGGGGTTCGCCATCCGGGGGTACTCGATCTATTTCTCCGGCCTGTGTGCCGCGTGCCAGAGGAAGGCGACGGCTGCCCGGATCTCACGGCGCTCGGCGGCGCCACAAGCGCGGACCGGCCCCCGCCCGAGACGCAGAGCCAAGCGAACCGAGTAATTGAGCGCCAACGACGAAACGAGAGAGCCCATGTCAAACGAAGCCAAGTGCCCGATCGATCACGCCGCCGCCGGCGGCACGACGAACCGAGACTGGTGGCCGCATCAGCTGAACCTGAGAATCCTGCACCAGCACTCGTCCAGGTCCAATCCGCTGGGGAGCGACTTCAACTACCGCAAGGAGTTCAAGAAGCTCGACTTCGCGGCGCTGAAGAAGGACCTCCGCGCGGCGATGACCGACTCGCAGGACTGGTGGCCGGCCGACTTCGGTCACTACGGGCCGTTGTTCATCCGGATGGCGTGGCACAGCGCCGGCACGTACCGCGTCGGCGACGGCCGCGGCGGCGCCGGCAGGGGTCAGCAGCGCTTCGCGCCGCTCAACAGCTGGCCGGACAACGTCAGCCTCGACAAGGCGCGCCGGCTGCTCTGGCCGATCAAGCAGAGGTACGGCGAGAGGATCTCCTGGGCCGACCTGATGATCCTGGCGGGCAACGTCGCCCTGGAATCCATGGGCTTCAAGACGTTCGGCTTCGGCGGCGGGCGCGAGGACGTCTGGGAGCCGGACGAGGACGTCTACTGGGGTGCCGAGGAGAAGTGGCTGGCCGACCAGCGCTACTCCGGCGACCGCGACCTCGAGAATCCTCTCGCCGCGGTGCAGATGGGCCTGATCTACGTCAACCCGGAGGGCCCGAACGGCAAGCCGGATCCGATCGCCGCGGCCAGGGACATCCGCGAGACCTTCGCCCGCATGGCGATGAACGACGAGGAGACGGTGGCGCTCATCGCGGGCGGCCACACCTTCGGCAAGACGCACGGCGCCGCCCCTGCGACCAACGTGGGGCCCGAGCCGGAAGCGGCCCCGCTCGAGGAGCAGGGCCTGGGCTGGAAGAGCAGGTTCGGCACGGGCAAGGGCGGGGATGCGATCACCAGCGGCCTGGAAGTCACCTGGACCACCACGCCGACGAAGTGGAGCAACAACTTCCTCTGGAACCTGTTCAGCTTCGAATGGGAGCTGACGAAGAGCCCGGCCGGCGCCCAGCAGTGGACGCCGAAGGGTGGCGCGGGTGCCGGCACGGTTCCACATGCCCACGACGCGTCGAAGCGTATCGCGCCGTCCATGCTGACCACGGACCTGTCGCTGCGGTTCGACCCCGCCTACGAGAAGATCGCGCGGCGGTTCATGGAGCACCCGGATCAGTTCGCGGACGCGTTCGCCCGGGCCTGGTTCAAGCTGACGCACCGCGACATGGGCCCGCGCGCGCGCTATCTCGGCCCGGAGGTTCCGGTCGAACCGCTCATCTGGCAGGACCCCATTCCCGCGGTGAATCACCCGCTGATCAATGCGCGGGACGTCGCCGCGCTGAAGGGTAGGATCCTGGCGTCCGGCCTGTCGGTCTCGGAGCTGGTGTCGACCGCGTGGGCGTCGGCGTCCACGTTCCGTGGCTCCGACAAGCGCGGCGGCGCCAACGGCGCCCGCATTCGCCTGGCGCCGCAGAAGGACTGGGAAGTCAACCAGCCGGCCCAGCTCGCCAAGGTGCTCAAGAAGCTGGAAGGCATCCAGAAGGCGTTCAACGGCGCGCAGAAGGGCAAGAAGAGGGTCTCGTTGGCCGACCTGATCGTGCTGGGCGGGTGCGCCGGCGTCGAGCAAGCGGCGAAGAAGGGGGGGCACCGCGTGACGGTTCCCTTCACGCCGGGACGGATGGACGCCTCGCCCGAGCAGACCGACGCGGCGTCCTTCGCCGTGCTCGAGCCCAGCGCGGACGGCTTCCGCAACTATCTCAAGGGCAGGTTCACCGTGTCGGCGGAAGCGCTGCTGGTGGACAGGGCGCAATTGCTGACCCTGACCGCGCCCGAAATGACGGTGCTGGTGGGCGGCATGCGCGTCCTCAAGACCAACGTCGGAGGGAACCAGCACGGCGTCTTCACCAAGCGGCCGGGGACGCTGACCAACGACTTCTTCACGAGCCTCCTCGACATGGGCACGGAGTGGAAGCCCGTCTCGAAGGATGCGGACGTGTTCGAAGGCCGTGATCGCAAGACGGGCGCGCTCAAGTGGACCGGCACGCGTGTCGATCTGATCTTCGGTTCAAACGCTCAACTCCGCGCCCTGGCTGAAGTCCATGGAAGCGCGGACGCCCAGGGGAGGTTCGTCGACGCCTTCGTGGCGGCCTGGAACAAGGTGATGAACCTGGATCGCTTCGACCGACCGTGATCGGAGAGGAAGGACCGTGCGGCAGCACCGGCCTGCGAGCCGCGGACCCCTGAGCCCCGTTCGGGTGCGCGGCCGCACGGCGCATCCGAGCGGAATCCCCGAGAACCGGATAGATTGCGGGGTCTCACCAGGCCGGGCACGTCCCACACCTTCCTCTCAGCCCGGCTTACTAAGGCGACATGGGTACGTGCCAGACGCAGCAGCACCGCCTCGTTCATGGCGGGCGCTCGATCCATTTCGTCTCGTATGAGGGGCATCCCGCCGACCCGAAGCCGGGCGCGGCACCCACCGGCCCGCGGGGTGCAAGCCGTGCGAGTGCCGACGTCGCTGCTCGCCGAGCCGTGAGGGCGCCGTGGCACTGAGGCGTCGTGCCCCAACGGTGAGATGCAAGCACTGCGAAGTGACGTTTCCCGTTCCGGAGCGCCTCGAGGTAGGAGACGGGCGGCGGGTGCAGGTGCAGTGCCCGCGGAAGCAATGCGGCGAGTGGAGCTGGTACGAGTGGCACGAGCTCGGGTTGGGCAGGAGAGAGACGGGGCGCCAATAACTCGCATGACGACTCCGAGGAACGGCGGGTGCGACCCGGGTTAGTATCGAACGAGCGGGAATCCGCGACGGCAGGAGTGCTCAAAGTGGCGATCACGCCGGCATGACGGCGCGCACGGGTCAACGGGGAGGGTCCGAGGACGCTGCGTCCCACGCAGAGGGCGCCGGCGACCCCCACTCCGCGTCACGACGAACTCGTGGGGTCGCCGGTCCCCCGGCTGCGACGGGCTCGCCGCGGCAGCAGCGCACGGCGACACATGCTCATCAGGATCTCGTCGCCTCTCTCCTGGCGGAATTCCCCGATCTCCGCGGCGATCTGGCAGACCCCGACGGCGCGCTCCACGCGTTCGCCCTGTTCACCCAGGCCGCCAAGGGCCGTGGCGACTTGAGCACGTGTGAACGTTGCCTCAAGCTCGCGGACCGGCTCTTTGCCCAGGCGGACGCCGGGCTTGCCGCCGCCTTCCGAGCCTCGTACCTCGAGCACCTCGACTTCGAAGGCTCGCACGGGCCGGCCGCCTGGCGACTGGTACCACCTCGACTGCAGGTCGTCTGGAATCAGATCGCGGCCGAGAACCGGCGTCTGATGGCCCTGCCGCAGGGCCGCGGCCGAGGGAACCCGCGTACGGAGGAGCGCAGGAAGCGCCCGCCGCGGCGAGGCCGCCGCCGCTGATCGAGTGCCGCCGTCCGGCGCCCGCCGCGGGCGCGGGCGCGCGTCCTTGACGCCTCCTTCACGGGGGGCGTTTTGCGCGGGAGCACGGCCGATCCCGGTGTCTCTGAAACGAGGAGGGGAACCGTGACCGTTCCAAGAGCACTGACTCGTCCGGCGTGCATTGCCGGCGCCGGGTGCGGCGCTCACCTCCGCCGCACCCGGCGCGCCTCCGTCCCTGCCAGGCCGAGGCTGTCCGTCAGATCTTGAGCCGGCTCCGGATGTCCTGCGGCAGCGCGGCCTTGTTCAGCGTGAGCATGTCGAACTTGGCGCGGATGTAGTTCTCCGACATGTAGATGTAGCCGTGGTACGGCCCCTCGTCGCCCCACGAATTCTTGACCTTGTAGTAGACCGCGCCGCTCGAGTCGTGCGCGATGCCGACGACGTGCATGCCGTGGTCGTCGGTCGTGGTCCACCGGTCCCAGCCGGCCTGCCGCGCCTCGGGCGTGATCGTCTCCCCCTCGTGCCAGGTCGCGTAGCCGGCCTTCTGGTCGAAGGAGCGCTCGCTGACGTCGGCCCCGATCGCCACCGTGTAGCCGCTCTCGATCGCATGCCTCAGGACGCGCATCGCGTCGTCGAGCGGGAGGTTCCAGGTCCTGTCGTCATGCGCCCAGTTGTCCGGCGTCTCGAGCGCGCCCTGCTGCCACAGGGCCATGTTCGTCAACGACGTGATCGACACATAGGCGGAAGGGTCGATCCCGAGCTGAGCGGCGAACTGCCTGGGCGTCTCGGCGCGTCCGTCCACGCGGATGGTGTCGGGCAGCGGCCCCAGGTACGCATCCAGCAGCGCGTCGAAGCCCCGCTCCCACTTGGGCGAGGGCCCGGGCCTCGAGTGGAGCACCGCGTCCAGATCGGCCTGGAGCACGCTCTGCAGCTCGGCGTGATTGTGGCGGGTTTCGTACGGCCACAGCCCGGAGAAGTCGCTGTGGCGGACGATGCCGTACCTCGCGATGGCGTTGAGCACGTCGTGGCCCAGCCCACCCTCCCCGAACGTGTTGTTGCCGTGCATGCGGTAGTAGGCGTCGGCCTTCTCGCGGTACACGTGGTCCACGATGAACATCTCCGACAGGTCGTACTCCCCCTTGCCCATGCGCAGCAACTCGGACTCCAGCATGCTGAGGGTGGAGAAGTCCCAGCACGTCCCCGTGCCGGCCTGGTCCTTCACGGGCGTGGCGGGCAGCACCGTCACGTCGGTGAAGGTCTTCGGCGGGTGCTGCTCCTGCGCCGGCTGCTGGGCGCCGAGGGTGGCGGAGAAGGCGATGGTCAGGGTGAGAAGGAGAGGGAAGAGCACGCGGGAACGGCGGACGGTCGGTCGCATCATCGTCTTTTCACCTCCCCCGGGTCGGGTGTCCCGGGGATTCTGGCGGTGGCGGGCGGCGCCAGGGGCGCGCCGCACTCGTGGGCTCGCAGGGCATTGCCCCGCGCGGACGGCCGGGGCAGCCCGGTCGGTACTGCCCCAACCTCAAGAACCGGGCCACTGCCATCGGATCCGCGCGGGCTCACACCGCCGATAGTCGAGGACGGCCGCTACTCGGGTCGTGGGCCAATTGCCGGCGTCCCACTCGGAAAGGTCGGACCCGCGCCGCGCCGCGGGCTGACGCGTGTCGCTTCCAGCTCTACGCTTCGCCGCTCAGCGCCCCCCAGGCCGCGAACGCCGTCTCGAGGGCGCGCTGCGCCGCCTCCAGCTCCTTGCCCAGCGCCGCCGCACGCCGCACGCCGTCGCCGGTGAGGTAGAGCTCGGGGTCCGCCAGCGCCGCCTGGAGCCGCTGCACCTCGGCCTCGGCCCGCGTCACCTCAGCCTCGGCCTCCTCGAGGGCGCGGCGCGCCGCGCGCTGGGCCGACGCCTCGCGCCTGCGCGTGTCCTGCCCGCGGCGCATCTGGCGCTGCTCCTTCACCCGCCGGCCGGCTTCCTCCTCCTCAGCCGCGACGCGCGCGGCGTGCGCGCGCTCGGCGCTGGCCGCCTCCCACTCCGCGAACGTGCCGGGGTAGTCGGTGATGCGCCCGCCGTGCAGCACCCAGACGCGGGTCGCCAGCGCCCGAAGCAGCGCACGGTCGTGGCTCACCAGGATCACGGTGCCGTCGAATTCCCCGATCGCCTCCTCGAGCGCCTCGATGGACTCCACGTCCAGGTGATTGGTCGGTTCGTCGAAGGCCAGCAGGTTGGCGCCCTCGAGCTCCATCAGCGCCAGCGCCATCCGCGCCCGCTCGCCCCCCGACAGCGTCCCGCACCGCCGCAGCACCGAGTCGCCCGAGAACCCGTAGCGCCCGAGGTGGCCCTGCACCTGGCCGCGCGTCCAGCGCGTGCGCTGGTCCGCGATCGCCTCGTAAAGCGTCTTTTCCTCGGGCACCTGCGCGAGGTCCTGACGGTAGTGCGCGAGGGAGACCGAATCGGGGATGCGCAGCGTGCCCGCTTCGGGCGCGCGCTCCCCCGTGAAGACCTTGAGGAGCGTGGACTTTCCGGCGCCGTTGGCCCCGACCAGCCCCACGGCCTCGCCGCGCCGCACGGTCGCGCCGAAGCCGTCGAGCAGCACCCGCGGGCCGAATGCGATGCGCACACCCGCTGCCACGAGCACCTGGTCGCCGCCACGCTCCCTCGCCTCGAGCCGGACGACCATCACGTCGTCCTCGCCCGGCGGCGGGCCGAGCCGCGGCAGCCGCGCCAGCCGCTTCTGCCGCCCCACCGCCTGGCGGCTGTTCTGCCCGGCGATGTTGCGGCGAATGTAGTCCTCCTCCTTCGCGAGCTTCGACGCCTGCTGCTGGTACGCGCGCTGCGCCGCGAGCCGGCGCTCGGCGCGCTGGGTGACGAAGGCCGAGTACCCCGCGGCATAGGCGGTCGCAGTTCGCCCTTCGACGTGCAGGACGTGATCGGCGAACGCCTCGAGGAGCGCCCGGTCGTGCGTGACGAGGAGCACGGTCGCATCGAGGCCGCGCAGATATCCCTCGAGCCACAGCGTGGTCTCGAGGTCGAGGTGGTTGGTGGGCTCGTCGAGGAGCAGCAGGTCGGCCGGGGCCGCGAGCTGACAGGCCAGGGCCACGCGCCCGCGCTCGCCGCCGCTCAGGGTCGCCAGCGGGCGGGCGCGCGAGGCGTCCGGGTCGAAGCCGAGGCCGTGCAGGACGGCGTCCACCCGTGCCGCGGCCTCGTAGCCACCCTCGCGCTCGAACCGGTGCAGGTCGCGGTCGTAGCGCTCCAACATCGCCGGCGTGACCGCATCCCCCGCCACGGCCATGGCCGCGGCCTGCTCGGCGAGCGAGTGCTCGAGCGCGAACAGGTCGGCGAAGGCGCCCGCCGCCGCCTCCCACACCGTCACCGCGTCGCCGAAATCGCGGTACTGGTCCATCACCGTGATGCGCAGCCCGGCCGAGCGCGCCACAGTGCCGCTCGAAGGCGTCAGGTCGCCGCGGATCAGGTTGAAGAGCGTCGTCTTGCCGGAGCCGTTGCGTCCGAGGATGCCCCATCGCTCGCCGCGCTCGACGAGAAAGGTCACGTCCCGCAGCAGCTCCCGGTCGCCGAAGCGCACCGCCACGCCGGCCAGCGAGACCAACGTCATCGCGCGGCGGCTCCGCTCGCGAAGCGGACCGGCGGTGGCGAAGCGCGCGAGTGGCGCGGGACGCTGGATTTCACGCCGGAGAATCTAGCGGGAGTTGCTCACGGCGCGCGGATGCGGTCCGCCAGTTGCGGGATCCCCACGAGCATCTCACGTCTCGCCGACCGCGGTGGCTCGCCGGAGGGTTGCGTCCGGCCGCGGGAGCAGACGAGCTTCCTCGCTCCGAGGTTGCCGGGAAGCTGACGGAGACTGGCGCGTGACAGGTGCGCTCGACGGGAATCACCGGCGGAGGTCCCATGCCGCAGCGCCAACAGACGCTGGAGGCCTTGCCGACGAGGGTCGGCGAGCTCGAGGAGCGCGTGGGTTTCGGAGCGTCTGCTCGCGAAGGCCCGGGCGAGCGAGCGACTGGGCCCCGGGTCTCAGCAGGCTGATCGCGCAACGGCAGACCGCGGAGGCGGAAGTGCCCGGGTGGGCTCCCGCGCGTGGCCCGTGGAATTAGGACAGCCGAGCCGCACCGCACTGGGCGCCGCCCGACACCGCGCCGCCCATCAGGTCCTGGAACGCGGGTTCATCTTCGCCGATCCCCTGGCCGTGCGCATTCTGGGCGTGGACGCCGAGGCGGTCGTCGGCCGGGCGGAAGACGACCCGTCCACGAGAGGGCTGCGCCTGTTCATCGCCGTGAGAACCCGGTTTGCCGAGGACGCGCTGGCCGCTGCCGTCGTACAGGGTGTCCGCCAGCTGGTGGTGCTCGGGGCAGGTCTCGACACCTACGCGTACCGCACCGACCTGGCACGGACGCGCCTGCGCGTCTTCGAGGTCGATCATCCGGCAACCCAGGCCTGGAAGCGACGACGGCTCGCCGATGCGGCCATCGAGGTGCCCGGCGCGCTCACCTTCGCTCCGATCGATTTCGAGCGGCAGACGCTGGCGGACGGCCTGGCTGGCGCCGGCTTCGACCCGGCGCAACAGACCTTCTTCACCTGGCTGGGCGTCGTGCCGTATCTGACGGAGCAGGCCGTCTTCTCGACCCTGGGCTTCATCGCCGGCGTGTCCGGGGGCGCTCACGTCGTGTTCGACTACGGCAATCCCCCGTCCTCGAGCGGCGGCCACGAGGGGTACGCCGCCGCGCATCGGGCGCTCGCCTCGCGCGTCGCCTCCGTGGGCGAGGCCCTCAGGAGTCACTTCGAGACGGATGCTCTCCACGCCAGGCTGATGGCCCTGGGGTATCGCGACATCGAGGATCTCGGAGCGGCTGCCATCAGGGATCGCTATTTCGCGGGCCGGGGAGGCTCCGCGCCCGATCGCGGCGGCCACGTCCTGCGGGCAACGACCGTCCATTGGTGACCGGCGCTCACCGGCCGGCCAACGCGAACGGGCGGTTGCCCGCCTGATTAGATTACCGACTCCTCCAGTAGGAGATGTGCAATGCACAGGAGCGCGCGGTTTCTCGCCTGGAGCGCCATGCTGGCGTTCGTGGCTGCATCGGCCTCGGCCCAGGCGACACGCCAGACGGCGGTGCTGGCCGGCGGCTGCTTCTGGGGAATCCAGAACCTGTTCGAGCACGTCAAAGGGGTGACGCAGGTCGTCGCGGGCTATTCGGGGGGCACGGCGGAGACGGCGAGCTACCAGGCCGTGGGCAGTGAGACGACCGGCCACGCCGAGTCCGTCGAGATCACCTTCGATCCCGCGGTGGTGACGTACCAGAAGCTGCTCGACGTCTTCTTCCTGGTGGGTCACGACCCGACCGAGCTCAACCGCCAGGGTCCGGACGTCGGCAGCAGCTACCGGTCCGCCATCTTCTACCTGAACGACCAGCAGCGGCGCGACGCGCAGGCCGTCATCACGCGCCTGACCCAGGCGCACGAGTTCTCGCGGCCGATCGTGACGCAGGTGGCGCCGTTCGGCGGATTCTACCGGGCCGAGGAGTACCACCAGGACTACGCGTACCACCACCCGCACGACCCCTACATCGTCATCAACGATCTGCCGAAGGTGGACCACCTGCGCGCGACGTTCCCCGCGCTCTACCGGGAGTCGCCGGTCCTGACCGCTTCGCGCTGAGGTCCGGGCGCCGGCTCGCGCTGGGGGCAGCGAGCCTCCGTCCTCACGGCGCCCGGATGCGCAGCTCCTCCCCGACATAGCTGACGGTCCGATCGGAGGGCAGCTCGAAGCCGAAGCCGACGGGGCGGTCCTGCGAGACGAACACCAGCTGGAAGCTCCGGCGCTCCAGCATCCCCGGGAAGGACCCCTCGCGCCGGCCGATGACGAGCGTGCGGCTGCGCTCGTCCCAGCGGAGCGGGATGCGGGCGAACTGGCCGCGCTCGTAGCCGTAACTGGCGCCGTCGTCTTCGTACAGCGAGAAGCGGCCGTCGGCGCCCGCGTAGACGACGAGCGTGATGGGGTCGGCCGGCTTCTCGTCGGCGTACTGCAGCTCCGGTCCGACCGGCAGGATCGAGCCGGCGCGCACGTACAGAGGAATGCGGTCGTACGGGGCCGAGGCCTCCATCGTCCGTCCGCCGGCCAGGCGCTTCCCCGTCCAGAAGTCGTACCAGGTCGGCGGCGGCAGGTAGACCGTGCGACTGCGAGCGCGGTACTCCGTGACGGGGTTCACCAGGAGCGCCGGGCCGAAGAGGTACTGGTCGGTCACCTCGCGAGCGATCGTATCGGCCGGGAAGTCCATGACCAGCGGCCGCATCATCGTCGCGCCGTCCTGGGTGACCGCTCCGGCCAGAGAGTAGATGTACGGGAGGAGGCGGTAGCGCACCCGATCCCAGTAGACCATCGCGTGATACGCCGCGGTGGTGTCGCCGAACCGCGGGATCTCCCGTACCGGCGGCGCCTCGCCGTGGGCCCGGAAGAGCGGAACGAGCGCGCCGAACTCGGTCCAGCGCGCGCTCAGCTCGCGCCACTCCTCGGCGTCCGCCGGCGCCATGGGCTCGGCGCGGAAACGCGGCTGCGGCCAGTAGCCGCCCACGTCCATCGTCCAGTACGGCGTGCCGCTGATGGAGAAGCCGAGGCCGGCCGCGATCTGCTTGCGCATGGTCGGCCAGGCCGAGGCGATGTCGCCCGACCAGATGGCCGCGCCGTAGCGCTGCAGCCCCGCGAACGCGGAGCGGGTCAGGATCGCGACCCGGCGGTCCGGGGCCGCCTGGCGCTGGCCCTCGTACACGCCGGCGACCTGCTCGAGCGAATAGGCGTTGAGCATCCGGGCGCCGGAGCCGAGCGCCGTCGGGTTGATGGCGTTGCGCTGCGCTTCCAGGTCCCAGGCCGGCAGGATGTCGGGCTCGGTGGCATCCAGCCACCACGCATCCACGCCCTTGTCGAACAGCGCGGGCCGCAGCTGATCCCAGAACAGCCGGCGCGCATCCGGGTTGAAGGCATCGTAGAAGGTGTAGCGGTAGCCCAGCCAGTCCTTCACGCCCGCCCGCAGCGGCTGCTGGTAGAGGAAGCCGCGCGACTGCATCTCCTCGGCGTTGTGGGTGTTCGGATAGAACTTGCCCCACACCGAGATCAGGAGCCGAGCGTGGCGGTCGTGGATGGCGCTGAGCCATCCCGGCACGTCGGGGAACCGCGCCGAGTCCGCCTCGTGCGAGCCCCACTGGTCCGGCTTCCAGTACTGGAAATCCTGCACGATCACGTCGAGCGGGATCCGCGCGCGCCGGAACTCGTCGACGGCGTCGAGGCTCTGCTGCGACGTGGCGTAGCGATTGCGGCTCTGCCAGTAGCCGAAGGCCCAGCGGGGCGGCATCGCCGCCCGGCCGGTGACCCGGCGGTAGCCGGCGATCACGCGGTCGAGCGCTGGGCCATAGAGGAAGTAGTAGTCCACGCCGTCGCCGACCTCCGACCATAGCGACGGGTTGGCCGTCGGCGCCGGCGGCTTCCACCTGAGCTGCACCGTCTCCGCCTCGCCCTCGACGTCCGTGTACTCGAGGCGCACGCGGTGGCGCCGCCCGGCGGCCAGCCGGACCTTGGCGACGCCGCGCCACGGCAGCCACCAGGAGCGCGCATCGTCGATCACCAGCTTGTCGTCGAGCCAGAGCTTCACCGCCTCGTTCGCGACCAGCTCGATCTGGCAGGTGCCGGTGGCGCGCGGCGCGATCCACCCTTCCCAGCGTGCGCTCACGGGCCCGCGCGCGGGGAGCGCTGGATGGAGCCGAACGGCCGGATCGGTCCTGTCGGTCGGCGTGGCGAACAGGATCGCGGAATCGACCCGCGTGCCCACCGGACGCTCGAAAACCGCTCCGTCGTAGTAGGTCGCCGTCAGTCCGCCCGGCCTGCCGTCACGGTCCAGGAGCTGGGCGGCGGGGATCGGCACGAACGGGCGCAGATCGCCGAAGCGGCTGAACGAGGTGTTGTCCCAGAAGATGCCGTAACCCCGGCTCGATACGAAGACGGGCACGACCTCGGACGTGTTGCGCTGCCACAGGTCGAGGTCGTAGCCCTTGAGATCCGTCAGACCCTCCTGCCGCTGCCCCAGGCCGTAGAGCGCCTCGCCCGGATTCCCCTGCCAGACCTGGCGCACGTGGTACGTGCGCTCGCCCATCACTTCGGCCGGCGTGAGCTCGCGACCGCCGGGTGTCTCCGCCAGGATCCTCCTGCCGGCCGCGTCGTAGAAGGCGACGGCGCCGGCCCGTGACACGCGCACCGACAGCCGACGCGTCTCGACCCTGGTCTCGCCGCCGGCGCGCACGACCCTGTACGGCACCTTCTCGCGCGCGCGGTCGCCCGCGGCGAGGCTCTTCCGCGCGAAGAACGCGCTGTCGGGCGCGAACGCCACCCGGATGACGTCCGCGGCCACCACTTCGATCTCGAGGAAGCCACCGGCGACAGGGACGACGACGCTGTCGCGAGCGGGCGGTTGCAGGGCGAGCAGGCAGGCCAACAGCAGGGGCGACATCGCTCGACTCCTAGCGCGCGGCTCGGGGCGGAGGCGCGGTCACGGGTGCGTGAGGGGGGACTGGCCGCGATGCCCGAGCCGCGGCAGGAGCCGGCCGGTCGTCCGCATGTACCGCCGGTACGAGTCGCCGAACTGCTCTACCATCAGGCGCTCCTCGAGCGGGATGCGCCGCGCGAACTGCCAGCCATGCATCAGCAGCCAGCTCCCGCCGACGACCCAGTTGGCCGAGAGCAGCAGGACCGAGACGTTGGTCAGCAGGCCGGCCGTGTACATCGGATGCCGCACCCAGCGGTAGGGCCCGCCGACCACCAGCTCGTGCTCCTTGAGCAGCTGCACGCGGAGGCTCCAGTTCCGCCCCAGCGCCGACTGCGACCACTCCAGCAGGGCGAACGCGGTGAAGGTGAGGCCGAGTCCCGCCCACCGGATCGGCGCCGGCAGGGCGAACGACGCCCAGCTCACGCGCCGGGGAGCGACGACGTACAGTGCGAGGATCACCACGGTCGTGAGCATGAGCAGCAACATGATGGCGCCGCCCGGTTCGGGCGGCTGCTTCACGACCGAAGCGGAGGCGTGCGGTACCTTGCGGATGTAGTAGACGCGGTGGGCCATGTAGGCGACGAAGATGAGTGCGACCAGGCATCGAAACGCTACGCCGTCCATGGATGGCTCCCAGCCGCTGGTTTGCCGGCGCCGGTCCGGCTACGGCGCCTGGTCCAGGTGCCGCAGCACCCGGCGGATCACCGCGGTGTCGCCCTTCATCTGCCGCAGGGCGCGCAGCACGTCGGGCAGCTGCTCCCGAAAGCGCCTCAGCTCCACCGCCGCCGAGTCCGGATGCAGCGTGATCCGGTGCCCGGTCTGGGCCAGCGTTACGTACGCATCGGACGGCCAGTCCGCCGGCCAGAGCGTCTCGAGCATGGTCATGCCGTGCTCGAGCCGCCGCAGCCGGCCGGGCACGCCGTCCAGCAGCGCGTCGTCGGCGCCGGCGGGCGGCGTCACCACCAGCTCCTTGCGAGTCGCGACGTCGGCCCGCGGCAGCGACACGATCGTGGTGAGCCGGTCCCCATCGTAGCGCCAGCCCGGTGCGGACCCGTCCGCCCGGTACGGGACATCCGCGCCCTGCCAGGTCACGTGCGCGGGCGGCCACGTCCCGCGCAGCCGCACCTCGTACGCGCGCCCCTGCAGCATGCCCCGGAACGAGCCCTCCACGGGCGCGATCGTGAGCGCGGTGGTGTCGGCGGTCCGCCGCTCGAGCACCGGCGTGAAGGTGCACGCGCCCTCGCGGTATCCCAGCGAGTCGCCCGCATCTTCGTAGATGCGCGCACTGCCGGAATCGCCGGGGAACACGTCGAGGATGAGCGGATCCACCGGCCGCTCGCCGCTCCGCTCCATCTTGGGCTGCTCCGGCAGGATCGCGCCGGCCCGCACGTAGACCGGCAGCTCGTCCAGGGCGAACGCCCGGTCCAGCGCGCGCGGGCCCGAGAGCCGCGCGCCGCTCGACCACTCCACCCAATCGCCGGGCGGCAGCCACAGGCGCTCGCGCGCCAGCGCGCTGGCGCTGTCCATCGGCGCGACCACCGGGCTCACCACGAGGTCCGCGCCGAAGCCGTACTCGTCGCGGAACGCGTACGCGTCGGCCGCCTCCGCCCAGTCGTAGTAGAGCGGGTGCACCACGGCCACGCCGGAGTCGTAGGCGCGCCGCGCGGCCGTGTAGACGTAGGGGATCATCGCGTAGCGGAGCTGGAAGGCGTCCCGCATCGCGTCCGCGAACTCGGCCGGATACGCCCAGATGCGACGCTCCGCGTTCGCGTTCTTGGTGGTGTGCGTGCGCAGGATCGGACTGAAGATCCCGAACTGGATCCAGCGCGTGTACAGCTCCGGCGCAACGGGGCCTGGAATGTGCCCGCCGATGTCGTGGCTCCAGTAGCCGAAGCCGACGTTGGCGGCGGTGGCCGTGAAGTACGTCTCGAAGGCCAGCGCCGGCCAGGTGGAGTGCATGTCGCCGGAGAAGCCGATCTGGTAGCGGTGATTGCCGAGGCCGCCCCAGCGGTGGTAGATCAGCGGCCGGTGCAGGCCCTGCCGCTCCATGTCGGTGAAGAAGACGTAGTTCAGCCACCAGGTGGGGGTCAGTCCCGGGATCGACGTATTGCCCCACTGCTGCCAGTCCAGCCACCAGAAGTCCACGCCCTGTCGCTCCAGGGGGTGGATCACGTTGGCGAAGTACGCCTCCGCGAAGTGCTGGTCCTCGATCCGGAACGGCACGTACTGCCCGGTGGCCGGGTCGATACCCGTGGCGCGCGCCATCGCCGGATACTGCGCCTCGTGGGGCTGGATGCCGGAGGCCGGGTGCAGGTTCATCGTGGTGTGCAGCCCCCGCTGCCTGACCCAACCCAGGAACGCGTCGGGATCCGGGAAGTAGGCATGGTCCCAGGTGTAGCCGGTCCAGCCCAGCCGCTGTCCCGCCTGGTCCTTCGGCTGGCCCTGCCAGCGCAGCTCGAAGGTGTTGTGCCAGTCCATGTCCACCACCAGCACGTCGAGCGGCACGTCGTGGCGATGGAAATCCTCGACCAGCTGCTGCAGCTCCGTGTCGGTGTACGCCCAGTAACGCGACCACCACGCGCCGAACGCGAAGCGCGGCGGCATCGGGATCTTCCCGGCCACGCGCGTGAAGTCGGCGAGCGCGCGGCGGTAGTCGTGCCCGTAGCCGAAGAAGTACCAGTCCTGCCGCTGGGCCGGGGCGCGCTGCACCACCCACGGCCACGGGCTGGCGTCGAACAGCGGGCGGTCCGAGTCGTCCACCAGCGTCCAGCCGTCGCGCGAGACCAGCCCCTTCTCGATCGTCACCGGGCCCGCCGCCCCGTCCAGCGTGCGAGTCGTGCCGCCCAGGTTCGCCGTATCCGTCGTGCCGGGCCGCCACGTCACCGTCGAGTCCGCGTTCTTCACCGTGATGCTCAGGTTCTCCGGTCCGAAACGGCCGCTCTTCGGCCGGTACCGGAGCGTCAGCTGCGCGGTCGCGATCACCAGCCAGCCGTCCTCGTTCCGCTGCGTGAACGCGACGGGCGGCGTGTGCCGGTCCAGGAACACGAGCGAGGGCCGGTCCTCGAAGCGGCCGTCCGCGGCCCACTCGAGACGTACGAGCTGGGGCGTGAGCACCGTGAGACGGACGGTGCCGTCGGTCACCACGTTGCGCGGGTCGGCGACCGGGTCCGCCTTGGGTTCGACCTGCGCATGGAGGGGTGTCAGGGCGAAGAGGGGTGCGACGGCGAGCAGCAGTCGGCGGATCGCGGTGTTCACGCGGTGCCCTCGCTCAACGCAGCTCGACGACGACGACCGACTTGGAGGGCAGGTCCAGCGTCAGGTTGCCGCCGGTGAGCCTGGCCCCCTGGAAGTCCACGGGCTGGACCGCGTTCGGCTGCTCGAACGTGTTGTCGGCGTTCATCGCCGTCGCCGTCAGCAGGCGCCCGCCGACGCTGGAGACCCGTTGCCCGCGGATGTCGACCTGCACCATGCGGCCGCGGTCGGGGTCCAGGTTCACGAGCGTGAGGTGGATGCGCCCGTCCTTGTCCCTCGAGGCGGATGCGCTGACGGCCGGCACGGACTGACCGTTGAACGTGTAGGCGTCGGAACTGATGTGAAGCGGCAGCAGCGTCGCGTCCTGGTGCACCTTGTACATGTCGAAGACCCAGTAGGTGGGCGTGAGAATCATCTGATCGCCCTGGGTCAGGATCATCGCCTGCAGCACGTTGACGGTCTGCGCGAGGTTGGCCATGCGCACCCGGTCCGCGTGGCTGTTGAAGATGTTGAGGTGCAGGCCGGCGACCACGGCATCCCGCAGCGTGTTCTGCTGGTAGAGGAACCCCGGCGTGGAGCCCGGCTCCGGGTCGTGCCACATGCCCCATTCGCCCACGATGAGCCACACGCGCTTCTCGGGATCGTACCGGTCCATGATCGTGGCATGGCGCGCGATCAGCGTGTCCATGCGCTCCGCGTGCTGCAGGGCCGTGAACCAGCCCTGCTCGCCGAAGTCCGTGGCCGACCCCTTGTGCGCCCACGATCCGACCAGCGTGTAGTAGTGCAGGTCGAGGCCGTCGATCATCCGGCCGGCCTCGCGCATCATCGTCTCGGTCCAGGCGTAGTCGTCCGAGTTGGGGCCGGAGGCGATGCGGAACGGCCGGGCGCCGCGCAGGTACTCCGCGTAGCGCTTGTAGTTGTCCGCGTAGGCCTGCGGGGTCATCGCGCCGCCGCAGCCCCAACTCTCGTTGCCCACGCCCCAGAAGCGGACGTCGTACGGCTCGGGATGGCCGTTCGCCGCGCGCTCGTCGCCCAGCGGGCTCCCGGTCGGCGCGTGGAGGTACTCCCACCACTTCGACATCTCCTCGACCGTGCCGCTGCCGACGTTCCCGACGATGAACGGCTCGGCGCCCAGGCGGTGGATCAGCTCCAGGTACTCGTGGGTGCCGAAGCTGTTGTCCTCCGTCACGCCGCCCCAGACGGTGTTGACCATCTTCGGCCGCTGGTCCCTCGGCCCGATGCCGTCGCGCCAGTGGTAGTAGTCCGCGAAGCAGCCGCCCGGCCAGCGCAGGGTCGGGACCTGGATCCGCCGCAGCGCCTCGATCACGTCGTCGCGCAGATGCCACTGGCCCGTGCCGGCCCTGGTCCAGAACCCGTCGTAGATGTTGCGCCCGAGGTCCTCGCCGAACTGGCCGTAGATGTACCTGCTGATGGTGGTCTCGCCGAGATCGGCGTTGATCACGATGCGGACCGGCGCCTGGGCGACGGCGACGCCAGCCAGCACCAGGAGAGACGCTACAGCCAGGGTCGCGCTGCGTCCTCGCATGATCGTTGCTCCGTCACGGTGAAGAAGCCGCGCTCGGCTCCGAGCGCATCAACGTCCCGGTAACAGTGCGTCACGAGCGCGAGCGGCGCCAGACGCGCTTTGACGGCGGGTGAACCTCGCCCGCATACTTGGGACCGCGGTGCACGACCAGCAACAGGAGACTCCCGATGATCCCGAGCCCGGTGCGCTTTCCGCGGAGCCGTGCGCCGAACCTTGCCCGAGCGGTCGTTGTCCTCGCCGCCGCGATCCTGATTCCCGCGAACGTCCTGGCCCAGGGAACCGGCCGGCCGTTCGACACGCCGGTCCGCGACGGTCCGGTGCCCGACTGGGACAACCCCGGCGTGGTGCACCGGAACACCGAGGCGCCGCGGGCGAGCTTCACCGCGTTCGCGACCGAGGCGCAGGCGCTGGCGGACGGTCCGATCGCACCGTTCTGGCAGACCGACCATCCGACGACCGCGCCGTGGTACCGGAGCCTCAACGGGCCGTGGAAGTTCCACTACTCGCCCAGGCCTGCAGACCGGCCGATGGACTTCTATCGGGTGGGCTACGACGATCGCGCCTGGCCGACGATCCCGGTCCCGTCCAACTGGGAGCGCCAAGGGTTCGGCGTCGCGATCTACACCAACATCAAGTACCCCTTCCACGCTCTCAGCCGGCCCACGCCGCCCGAGCTCCCCGCAGACAACCCGGTCGGCTCCTATCGCCACGCGTTCGCGGTCCCCGCGGCATGGACCGGGCGCGAGATCTACCTGCGGTTCGGCGCGGTCAGCTCGGCCTTCTACCTGTGGATCAACGGCCGCATCGTCGGTTTCAGCAAGGACAGCAAGACGCCGGCGGAGTTCGACGTCACGCGGTACGTCCACGCCGGCACCAACGCGCTGGCCGTGGAGGTCTATCGCTGGAGCGACGGCAGCTACCTCGAGGACCAGGACAAGTGGCGGCTGAGCGGGATCTTCCGCGACGTGTATCTGTACGCACGTCCCCGCGTCCACATCCGCGACTATTTCGCCCGGGCGTCGCTCGCGCCGGACTACCGGGACGGCCGCCTGAGGGTTGACGTGGCGCTGCAGAACACCGGCGCGGCGGCGGGGACGTATGCCGTCGAGCTGAAACTCTGGGACGGCGGCCAGGTGGTGGCGACCGGCCGGCAGACCGTCTCCGTCCGCGATTCCGCGGCGGTGAGTCTCGAGCTGGCCGTCGCCGCGCCCCGCCTCTGGTCGGCGGAGCAGCCGAACCTCTACGCCCTGACGCTGGCGCTGCTGGGCCCGGCCGGCCGGCCGGTCGAGGTGGTGAACGGCCGGATCGGCTTCCGCACCACGGAGGTGAAGGGCGGCCGGTACCTGTTGAACGGCAAGGCGATCTACCTCAAGGGCACGAACATCCACGAGATCAATCCGGTGACCGCGTGGGTGCAGGACGAAGCCACGATGCGCCGCGACGTCCAGCTCATGAAGGAGTTCAACCTCAACGGCATGCGCTTCTCGCACTACCCGGAGCCGGAACGCTTCTACGAGCTGGCGGACGAATACGGCCTGTACGTCATCGGCGAGGCCGACATCGAGTCGCACGGGATGGGCTACGACAAGGACGTCACGCTGGCGGACAAGCCGGAGTGGGCGCTGGCCCACCTCGACCGCACCCAGCGGGCGGTGGAGCGGGACAAGAACCACCCGGCGGTGATCATCTGGTCGCTGGGGAACGAGGCCGGCGACGGGCACAACATGCTGGCGGACTACCGCTGGATCCACGGGCGGGACTCCACGCGCCCCGTGCAATACGAGCGCGAGGGGATCCAGACCAACGCCCCCGAGCGCCACTCGGACCTGTACGTCCCGATGTATCCGCCGATCGCGTACCTCGAGCGCTACGCCCGAAGCGACGCCGACCGGCCGCTGATCATGTGCGAGTACGCCCACGCCATGGGCAACAGCACCGGCAACCTCCAGGAGTACTGGGACGTCATCAAGCGCTATCCGAAGTTGCAGGGCGGATTCATCTGGGACTGGGTGGACCAGGGCCTGCTGGAGCACGACTGGTACGGGCGACCGTACTGGACCTACGGCGGCGACTACGGTCCGCCGGGCGTGCCGAGCGACGGCAGCTTCAACGACAACGGACTGGTGAACCCGGACCGCACGCCGCACCCGGGCCTGTGGGAGGTGAAGAAGGTCTACCAGTACGTGAACTTCGCGCCCGTGGACCTCGCCGTGGGGACGGTGTCGGTGCGGAACGAGTACGACTTCACCGACCTCCACGACTTCGCTCTGCACTGGCGGATCACCGGCGACGGCGTGCCGCTCGACTCCGGGGTCGTGGACTCGCTCGCCGGCGCGCCCGGAACCGTGCACACGGTGGCACTGGGCTACCGCCTGCCGGCGCCGCAGCCCGGACGGGAGTACTTCCTCAACCTGAGCCTCAGGCGTCGAGCGGCGCTGGGCCTGGTGCCGGCGGGGCACGAGGTCGCCACGGAGCAGTTCGCCCTGTCGGTGGCGGCGCCCGCGCCGCGTGTGGCCGCGGCCTCGCTCCCCGCGCTCCAGCTCACCCAGACGGACTCGAGCGCGACGGTGACCGGGCGCGACCTCGCGGTGCGCTTCGACCTCGGCCGCGGGGAGCTGGCGTCACTCCGCTACCGTGGGACCGAGCTGGTCCAGCGGGCCCTGCAGCCGTATTTCTGGCGCCCGGCCACGGACAACGACTGGGGGAACGGTCTGCCGCGGCGCGCCCGCGCCTGGCGCTACGCCGGCGAGAACCGCGCGGTCACGTCGGCTGGCGTGGAGCAGGTGGCGGCCGGCGTCGTCCGGGTGACGATCGAGCAGCAGCTGAAGGACGAGGCCGGCCTTCCGATCGCGACGTTCGCCAGCACGTACACCGTCCTCGGGTCCGGCGACGTGCTGGTGGACAACACGCTCACCAAGGCGTCCGCATCGCTGCCGGAGCTGCCGCGGGTCGGCATGAGCCTCATCCTGCCGGGCGCGTTCGACCACGACGAGTGGCTCGGCCGCGGCCCGTTCGAGAACTACTGGGACCGCAAGACGGGGGCGCAGGTTGGCCGGTACGCCAGCGCGGTCGCCGGCCTCTACACGCCGTACGTCCGGCCTCAGGAGAACGGCAACCGCACCGACGTGCGCTGGGCCGCGCTCACCGACAGCAGCGGGGTCGGGCTGCTCGCGGTGGGCGCCCCGGTCCTCGAGGTGACGGCCCTGAAGAACCTGCCCGAGGACTTCGAGACGCCCGAAGCGGGCTACGTGGACCGGGACCAGTCGGTGAACCGGCACGTCAACGACGTCCGGCCCCGCGACCTGGTTTGGCTCGACCTCGACCTGCACGTGATGGGCGTGGGCGGCGACAATTCCTGGGGCGCCTACACGCACGACGAGTACCGGATGCTGGCGCCGAGCTACCACTACGCCTTCCGTCTGCGTCCCTTCGATTCGCGTGCGGAGTCCGCGGACGATCTCGCGCGCGAGCAGTTCGACGACGTCGCGCCTGTCGCCCACCCGGCGACGGAGGTGCACCCCTGATGCGCCGGGAGCTGCGCGACGGGGCGCGAATGCCGGGCCCGGCCCGGGAAGACGAGGTGCAGCCGCCGAATTAGCGCTGTTGCGGCCCGCCTCGCGACGGATTGCCGATGGTTGACCCTCCGCGCGGCGTTCCCGGCGCCCTGCCGGGAGTCGCTCGCGCCGGCGGCTTCGCGGTGACGGTCAAGGGTGCGGTAGAGGGCCAGGGCCGCCCCCGGTCGGGGCGGACGAGGTGAGGGGGCGCTAGGGCGCGCGCCGCCTCACCGTGACGTCTGCGGTCCCGCTCCTGGGCGGCGATCCGGAGGCGGCAGCCTCCGCGCGGATGGTCGCCTTCCCCTGCGACAGAGCGGTGACGGTCCCCGACGAGGAGACGCGGGCCACCTGCGGGTTGCTGGACGTCCAGTGGTAGCGCAGGCCGGACAGGATGACGTTGCCGTCCGCGTCGTAGGCGAGTGCCGTCAGCTTGTGCGTCGCGCCGACGGTCAGCGTCACCTCGGTCGGCGCCAGCTGCACCTTGCGGGGCGGTTGCGCCGGCACGGGGCGGGCGCGCGGGGCCGGGTGGACCTGTCCCTGCGCCGCCGCACCGTGCGGCGCGGCCTCGGGGGCGCGGGCGCCCGAGGCCGCGCGAGGTGCCCGGAACGACTTCGCGAGCAGGGCTCCACCCCCGACGACCACGACCACCGCGCCCAGCACGGCCGCGGCGCGGGCGAACGGGAACCGGCGCTGCTCGGCCGCGGCCAGGGCCGCGGCCGTCGCGCGCGCCTTCAGCGCCGCCGCCAGCTCGCTCGCCGTCTGGAAGCGGTCCGCGGGCTTCTTCTCGGTGCAGCGCGCCACGATCCGGTCGAGCTGGGTGCTCACGTTCGGCCGCCGGGTCCTGAGCCCCGGCATGGCCTTGGTGAGATGCTGGATCAGGATGCCCTGGGTGGTCGGGCCGTCGAACGGCACCTCGCCGGCGAGCATCTCCCACAGGACGATGCCGAGGGAGTAGATGTCGCTGCGCCCGTCCACCTCCAGGCCGCCGGCGGCCTGCTCGGGACTCATGTAGTGCGGCGAGCCGATGACCGTGCCCGTCCCCGTGAGCCGCTCGCCGCTGCCCGCCGCGGCCTTCGCGATCCCGAAGTCGGCCACCAGCACCCGCCGCTGCTCGCCCTGCAGCATCACGTTCTGCGGCTTGATGTCGCGGTGCACCAGGCTCTGCGCGTGCGCGTCCGCGAGGGCGTCCGCGATGTCGCCGCCGATCCGGATCACTTCCGCCTCGGGGAGCTGTCCCTCGCGCCTGAGCCTCGCGTCGAGCGTCTCCCCGTGCACGAGCGGCATCCCGAAGTAGACCAGCCCCTCGCCCTCGCCCACGAAGAAGATGGAGAGGATGTTGGGGTGGTGCAGCTTCGCCGCCGACTCCGCCTCGCGGATGAAGCGGAGGACGCTCGCGCGGCTGCCGGTGAACTCGGGGCGGAGGACCTTGACGGCGATCTGCCGCGACAGCTTGCGGTCGGTGACGGCGAATACGTGGGCGAATCCGCCCTCGCCCAGCTCGTGCTCGACGAGGTAGTTCGGGCCCAGTGCCTTCTGCAGCTGCCAGGCGAGGTCGGTCGGGGCCATCGCGCGCGCCGCATGGCTCGCGGACGTCCGCATCGTCTCCGTCGTCGCCTCGGGGTTGGGCGTGCCGCAGGCCGGGCAGTACGCCGTCTCGGGCGACAGCTCTCGACTGCAGGTGACGCAGGTTGACATGGCCCTCAAGCCTAGCAGCGGGACCGGCCTCCTGCCAGGGCCGCGCACGGACGCGCGGGCGTCGCGGCAGGCCTTCGGGTACGCTCGGCGACGGATCCGGCGCCGACCCGCGGATTGTCGCCGTGTCATCCTCCCGACAGCTTGGCGGACTAGTCTTGGCAACGGCGGTGGACTCACGAACCTCGCCCCGTCCACGCCCCGCTCGACGTCACGGTCCAGGAGGAGGACGACATGCAGAGCGTATCCCTCATGGCGGCCGCACTCGCGCTGATCGCGGCGGGCGGCGCCCCGGCGCAGCAGCCTGGCCCCGGGCGAAACCCGGCGGCCGGCTACCAGCGTGAGGTTCCAGCCGCCCTGCTGCGGCAGGCCAAGGTCAGCGAAGACTCGGCGCTCAAGGTCGCCGCCGCCAGGATTCCGGGCGGCAAGGTGCAGGCGGTCGAGCTGGAGAACGAGCACGGGAAGCTGATCTGGTCCTGGGAGTTCACGCTGGCGGGACGACCGGGTGTGTACGAGTGCAACGTCAGCGCGCTCGACGGCACCATCGTCGGCGTGGAGCACGAGCATCCGCGAGCCGAGCATCACGACACCACCGGGGCGCGACCCCGTCCCTAGCGTCCCGAAGCGCCGGGAGCCTCCTGCTCGAGGCGCTCGACGGGGCACACCCGCCAGCGAGGCGGGGGCAGGGAACGATCCGGACGGCGGGTGGTCGCCCCGACGCCGGCTCTAACGCTTCCGGGCTGCCGCGTGCATCGTAGGGATGGCCGGCGGGGCGTCGCCCGCGCCCGTGGCGCGGTGCGCTCGACGGTCGGCTACCTCAGGGCAGTCCACCCTTCGCAGGAGTCTCTCGATGAAGATCACCAAGGACTGGGGCATGCTGTTGCTGGGCATCTGGCTAGTCCTCACCGGAGTGATCCCGCTGCTGCATCTCTACTTCTCGGGATTGAACACGATCATGGCGCTCCTGGCGATCGTGGCCGGTGCCCTGATCATCTGGCCCGTCGGGAAAGCGCCCGCCGCCTAGCGAGCGCGTGGAGTCCGGCTCGCGGCGCCGCAGCGTGCGCCTGGGCCGCGGGTTCCGCAGTGCACGGCGTCGCCTCACCGGCGGGCGGCTCGCCCGCCGGTGAGGCGCGTTTTGTCAGGCGGGGGATCGTGATCCGCGCGAGGGCCGGGACCCCGCCGCGCGCGGCCTACCGTTCGACGCGGACGCGATCCACCCAGTAGTGGGTGTCGCCGAAGCAGGCGAAGGGGACGCCCCGGTGCTCCTTGTAGTGGAGCACGATGCGCACACCGAGGCCGGCCTCCACGCGACGCGCCGTCTCGTCGTCGCGCACGGTGAAGTACCACAGCGTCGGGGCGACGCCCGGCGCCGTGGGCTGCATCAGCTCGCCCTCCCACGTCTTACAGAGCCACCCCTTGCGCGAGAATTTCTGGAGCGTGCCGGCGCGCTCGCCGTCGGAGTAGCTCCAGTTCACGGCGACGAAGGTGTACGCGACGAACAGCAGGACCGGCGTGAGGACGATGGTGACGAGGATGCCGCGCCAATGATGCCACCATCGCTTGCGGGGCGGTGGGGCGGCGGGGGGCGGCGGGGCAGCGCCGCCGGCGGGCGGAGGTGGCGTGTCGCTCATGGTCGTCAAACCTACGGCGCGTGGCCGCGGTCGGCCAGCGCCGGGGGCCGCCCTCCCGGGCAGGGCCGGCTGGCGGCAACCACCGTGGCGCCTGCGAGCGGTGGCCAGACCGGGGCGGCGCGGCGGGAATGCCGGTGGTGTCCTTCCGCATCGGGCTCGTGGTCCGCACTTTGCGACCATTCGCCGAGTCTCCGGCCAGGCCACGGCCTGCCCATCCTCACCAACTCGCCCGGCGTCCTCGGTCCCCGACGCGGGCGCGCCCGGGAGCACAGCCATGCGCGACTTCCACAGCCTGAGCGACCGCGAGGTGCTCGCTCTGGCCATCTCGCTCGAAGAAGAGGACGAGCGGATCTACGCCGATTACGCGGACGGCCTGCGGCCGAACTATCCGGCCTCGGCGGCGGTCTTCGAGGGCATGCGGGGCGAGGAGTCCGACCATCGCCGGCGCCTGCTCGAGCTCTACCGGCAGCGGTTCGGCGACCACATTCCGCTGATCCGGCGCCAGGACGTGCGCGGGTTCGTGCAGCGCGCCCCGGTGTGGCTGATGCAGCCGCTGAGGCTGGAGAAGATCCGCGCCCAGGCGAGCGCCATGGAGCTGGAGACCCGGCGCTTCTACGAGCACGCCGCCGCGCGAGCCCAGGACGTCGGGACGCGGCAGTTGCTCGACGACCTCGCGCAGGCCGAGATCTCGCACGCCGACCGCGCCGAGCAGCTGGAGAGCGAGAAGCTCGGCGGCGGCGCGAAGGCGACCGAGGAGGAGTCGCAGCGCCGCTTGTTCGTCCTGCAGATCGTGCAGCCGGGCCTGGCGGGGCTGATGGACGGCTCGGTCTCGACGCTGGCGCCGATCTTCGCGGCGGCGTTCGCGACGCACGCCACCCACGACGCGTTCCTGGTCGGGCTCGCCGCCTCCGTGGGCGCCGGCATCAGCATGGGGTTCGCCGAAGCGCTCTCGGACGACGGGACGCTGACGGGCAGGGGCCATCCGTGGCTGCGCGGGGCGATCTGCGGCGCGATGACGGCGCTCGGGGGGATCGGCCACTCCCTCCCGTTCCTGATCCCCCAGTTCACGGTGGCGATGGCGGTCGCGATCGCGGTCGTGGTCGTGGAGCTGAGCGCCATCGCCTGGGTGCGCCACCGCTACATGGACACGCCCCCGATCCCGGCCGTGGTCCAGGTGATGGTCGGGGGCATCCTGGTGTTCGCGGCAGGCGTGCTCATCGGGAGCTCGTGAGGCGGCGGGACGCCGCGCGCCGCGCGCGGGATCAGCGAGGCTCCGCGTCTCCGAGCGCGGCGGGCTCCGCCAGCTCGAGCGCGTCGTACCCCTTCAGGCGGTAGATGGCGGCGGAGACCAGCCAGCACGCGACGAACACGGCGACGATCAGGTAGCCGAAGCTCCCGATGTCGCCGTTGAGGGCCACGGCGACGCTCCACAGGCCGCCGCTCAGGTGCAAGCGGTCCGCCAGCAGGGCGAGCGCCTCGACGCCGCCGACCAGCAACGCCACCAGCACCGAGATCGACGTGATGGTGAGGTTGTAGTACAGCTTGCGGATGGGCCGCGTGAACGCCCAGCCATAGGCGCCCACCATCAGCACGCTGTCGGTCGTGTCCACAAGCGACATCCCGGCGGTGAACAGGGCCGGGAAGACCAGGATGGACCAGATCGGCATGCCCTTCGCAGCCTCGGCGGCGGAGATGGCCAGCAGGCCGATCTCGGTGGCGGTGTCGAACCCGAGCCCGAACAGCAGTCCCAGCGGGTACATGTGCCAGCTGCGCCGGATCATGCGGAACAGCGGGCGCAGCACGCGCGCCAGCGGCCCGCCCGCGGCGAGGAGCTCCTCCAGGCTCTCGGGTTCGTAGCGGCGCCCGGTGCGCACCCCGTGGAACGTGCGGTACAGCGACACGAGGATGAACAGGTTCATCACCGCGATGAGCAGGAGAAACGCCGCCGAAGCGGAGGTGCCCACGACCCCGCCCACCGTCCGGAACGACGCCAGCCGGGTGCTCAGGGCGGACGCCGTCGCGGCGATCGCCACGGCGGCCAGCACCACGACGGTGGAGTGGCCGAGCGAGAAGAAGAACCCCACCGCGACCGGCCGTTTCCCCTCCTGCATCAGCGTGCGGGTGACGTTGTCGATCGCGGCGATGTGATCGGCGTCGATGGCGTGTCTCAGGCCGAGGCTGTAGGCCAGCAGCGCCGTGCCGAGCAGCAGCGGGTAGGCGCGGAACGCGGTGACCGCCCACAGCCACGCCCCGGCGTTGGCGGCCGCCAGCACCGCGTAGAGCGCGACGGTCCGGCCGCGGGCGAACGCGACGTCGTCGTGGAAGAAGCGGGACAGGAAGCGCAGCATGCGGGTCACGGCTTCCGTCGCCGCGCGCGCGAGGGCGGACGATCCCCGCAGCGGGCCGGCAGCCAGGGGCGGAGCACCCCGGCCCCGGTCACGCGCGGCGGCAACGGTGAGACACTAGCGTTGCAGCGCCGCCCGGATCCTGGCGAGGTGGTGGAAGGCGTGACGCAACGGGTGGTGCTCGATGAAGAACTGCGCCGTCAGCGGGGCGTCCGCCTCGAGCGACAGGGGAGCGGCGCGGTCCAGCTCCTGGTCGGTGAACGTGCGGACCGCGTCCGCGGCCGCCCGGGCGTTGCGCCGCAGCAGCTCCACCGTCTCGCGCTTGCCCACCGCGGCGTGGTGGTGCGCGTGCTCGGCATTCAGCTTGGCGACGTCGGTCCAGCTGAGTCCGGTGACGGCCTTGCCCGACCCGATGGTGCGCGCCAGGTCCAGCTCGATGGGATACATGCTGGCCACGTGATGAATCATCACGCCGGCCTGGCGCCCGTCGGGCGGGACCGCCGTGCGCCACTCGGCGTCGGTCAGCCCTTCGGCGAAGCTCGCGAGCGCGCGCGCCCCAAGCTCGATGCGGTCCGCTAGTGCGTCGGCGCGGGCGCCCATGGGTACCTCGATGTGCAGGTGGACGGGAAATGTAACCGTCCGGGAATGAGCGCGCTTGGCGACGCGACCGGTCCGGGCGCGTCGTGAAGGCCGACGCTGGAAGCTCCTATATCGCAATGAGTTACTGTGTCATTGCGCGTCCGGGCGTGGGGCCCGGGCGCTGCCGCCGCGCGCGGCTTAGAGCCGGTAGATCGTCACGGCGGCCTCGGCGAAGTCCATCCGACGGACGCCGGCCGGCAGGTCGTGCGCCGGGTCGTGCTCGATCGCGAAGACCCGCGCGAAGCCGCTCCGCCGCCACGCCGCGATCACGCGATCGAGGATCTTCGAGCCGTACGGCGGATCGGCGAACGCGACGTCGTAGCTGTCGGCGCCGAGCGCCTCGGCGAACGGGACCGCGTCGCGCTTGAAGATGCGGGTCTGCGGCTTGAGCCCGAGGGCCACGACATTGGCCTTGAGCGCGTGGAGGCTCGCCGGCCGAAACTCGACGAAGTCCGCGCTGCGCGCGCCGCGCGAGAGGGCCTCGAGCCCCAGCGCTCCCGTGCCGGCAAACAGGTCGAGGACGCGGGCGCCACCGACCTCCGCGGCGAGCGCATCGAGCAACGCCGCGCGCACGGCTTCGGCGGTCGGCCGCACGCGGAAATCGTTCGGCGAGACAAGGTCCCGGCCCTCGAACCGTCCGGCTACGATCCTCATGGCACCGGCATGGTGATGCCTCCGCGGGGGCTTGAAACCTTCCGCTCGCCCCGTGCGTCTAATCTCCGACGTGGTTAGTCTTCATTGGACCCACAACCACTACTATAAATGAAACGCTTCGCGGCACTCCTCGTACCGTGCGCCCTTGCGTGCGGCAGTACGGCCGGCGCACTGGCCCAGGTCCCGGCGGACACCGTCCGGGGCGCGCTGCTTTACACCGCGGCAGACGTGGACTTCATGACCGGCATGATCGCGCACCACGCGCAGGCGGTCGCCATGTCCCGCTGGGCGCCGAGCCACGGCGCGAGCCCGTCGGTGCGCACGTTGTGCGAGCGCATCATCAACGCGCAGACGGACGAGATCGCACTGATGCGGCGCTGGCTCGGCGATCACCACCAGCCGGTGCCGGCCCCGGATCCGCGCGGCATGTCCATGCCCGGGATGGACCAGCCGATGCTGATGCCCGGCATGCTCACGCCGGCCCAGATGGCGCAGCTCGACTCCGCCCGGGGCCCCGAGTTCGACCGCCTGTTCCTGCGGCTCATGATCCAGCACCACAGCGGCGCCGTCACCATGGTGAACGCCCTGTTCGCCCGCGGCGCCGGGGAAGAGGAAACCGTCTACAAGTTCGCGTCCGACGTGTACGCCGACCAGACGACCGAGATCGCCCGCATGCAGCGGATGCTCGGCACGGTGCTGTTCGGCGCTCCCAGCCAGTGATCTCGATGCCCCGTGTCCCCCGTCCTCATGAGGTGTCCATGCGACGCTCGCTGACGCTCCTGATCGGATCGTTCACCCTTGCCGCGGGCGCCACGATGGCGTACGCGCAGGCCCCGAACCTGTCCACCACGCCGCCCACCCCGGATCCGCGCGTGGGCCTCCGCGCCGGCCTCATGGACGCCGCCGAGGCGACGTGGAACCTGCGCGTCGTCTCGAGGACGCAGCCGTCGGAGCGGTTCAAGGGCGTCACGAACTCCGATCTGGCGTTCCAGGGGCCGTACGTGATCCAGGGGAACTACAACGGCTTCCAGGTCTGGGACGTGACCAACCCGGCGGCGCCGGCGCTCAAGACCGGGTACCTGTGCCCGGCCTCGCAGAGCGACGTCTCGGTGTACCGGAACCTGCTGTTCGTCTCGGGCGAGGGCACCGGGGGCCGCCTGGACTGCGGCACGCAGGGCGTGCACGACTCCGTCAGCGCCGACCGGCTGCGCGGCATCCGGATCTTCGACATCACGGACATCACGAATCCCCGCTACATCGCGAACGTGCAGACGTGCCGCGGCTCGCACACGCACACGGTCGTGCCCGACCTCAACGACACGGCCAACGTGTACGTGTACGTCTCGGGTCAGGCCGGCGTGCGCTCGCCGACGGAGCTGGCCGGCTGCTCGCGGCTGGCGCCGGACCAGGATCCCAACTCGGCGCTGTTCCGCATCGAGGTCATCCAGGTGCCGCTCGCGCACCCGGAGCGGGCGCACATCGTGTCCTCGCCGCGCATCTTCGACAGCCTGACCGCGCCGCCGACGCACGCCGAGGCGCCGCAGGACGTCGCGGCCGCCGCGCAGGCGGCCGCCGAGGCGCGCGCCAAGGGCGGCTACACGGCGACGATCAACGGGATGGAATTCGTCATCCCGCCGAGGTACATCGCCCCGCTGCTGGACAGCGTCGTGAAGTCGCGGAACGGCACGGGCGCGCCGACCGCGGCGGATTCGGCGGCGCTGCGCCCGGCCATCCAGGGCATCGTGGACATCATGGTGGGCAACACGCCGGCGCAGGCGGGCCACCCGAAGCCCGGCCCGGACCAGTGCCACGACATCACCGTCTATCCGGCCATCGGCCTGGCGGGCGGC
>DATJUT010000034.1 GCA_035502185.1 Gemmatimonadales bacterium | reverse complement strand
GGTGGGGGTGGGGTTTTGGGGTTTGGGGGTTGGGGCCACCATCCCCCAACCCGAGACCCCAATCCCCCCAGCACCCCGTCTTACCCTACGGTCCCCGCGGCGCCTGCTGCTGCGCCTGGCGCTGCTGCGCTTCGCGCTGCTCCACCTCGCGCAGGTAGTCGGCGAAGCTGCGCGGCGGCGGCGTGCAGGCGGGCCACGACGTGCCCTGCGGTCCGGCGGGCCCGAAGCCCGCGCGGGTCGGGAACACGGTGCGCCGGTCGCGCGAGACCGGCTGCGGATCCTCCGATGCCAGGTACACCAGCATCGCCGTGAGCACGGCGTTCGACTTCAGCTCGTCGAAGACGATCTTGTCGAACGTGTCGCGGTTGGTGTGCCACGTGTACAGGAAGTAGTCCCAGTTGAGCGACCCGAGCCCGAAGCCGGGCGCGCCGGCGCAGTCGAACGACGCGTGGTCGGTCCCGCCGCCGGCCGGCATCCCGGGGAACTGGAACTTGATCTCCCGGGTGATCTCGGCGGGCACCCGCGACAGCCACCGCCCCAGGTTGGACGAGGCGTCCACGAAACCCGACGCCGACATGCTGATCACGCGGCCGGTGCCGTTGTCCTGGTTGAACAGGGCCTGCAGGTGCGCGACGATGTCGGGATGATCGGCCACGAACGCCCGCGAGCCGTCGAGCCCGTTCTCCTCCGAAGCCCAGTGCCCAACCAGGATGGTGCGCCTGGGATGGGGGTAGGCGAGCTTCAGGATCCGCATCGCCTCCATCATCGTGATCGTGCCGGTGCCGTTGTCGGTCGCGCCGGAGCCGCCGTCCCACGAATCGAAGTGGGCCGACAGCATCACGTACTCGTTCGGCAGCACCGACCCGCGGATCTCGGCGACGGTGTTGAACACGGGCACGTCGCCCAGGAACTGCGCGTCGGCGGCCAACTGCACCACGGGCCCGTCGTGATTCTGGACCAGCCTCGCCACCAGGCCGTAGTCCTCGCACTCGAGGTCCACGACGGGGGCGTGCTCGGTCGAGGCGTTGAAGATGCGGTGGGTGCCCCAGCCGCCGCTCCAGGTGCTCTGGAGGATGCCGGCGGCGCCGGCGCCGTCGAGCGCGATCTCGAGCAGCCGCTGGTTGCCGGCGGCATTGCGGATCCGGGCCGCCCACGCGCTGCGCTCGGCGGCGCGCGACTCCTGGAGCCGCTTCCACGAGTCCGGAAGCGCGGTGGTGATCCACTCGCTGTCCGCCCGGCAGGTGGGCTCGGGGTACGAGACCGCGACGAACTTGCCCTTCACCTGCGGGAGCCAGGCGCGGAAGGCGGTCGAGTCGGCCACGTCGGGCAGGAGGAGAACGTCGCCCCGGACGGTCTTGCCGCCGGTGCCGGGGCTGAACGACAACATCGTGCCGGCGAGCGTGCGCACCCTCGGCGAGACCAGGTCGAGGTGCGTCACGCCGCGCCGCCAGCCCTTCCAGGTGCCGTACGTCTCGGCGCGCGCCGGAATGCCCCAGCCCTGGTACATCGCGAGGGCCCAGTCGCCGGCGGACTTGAAGGACGGCGATCCGGTCAGCCGGGGGCCGATGGAATCGAACAGCGCTTGCGACAGCTGGTACGTCCGGGAGCTGTCCATGCCGATCGCCCAGATGCGGTGCAGCACCGAGTCGTCGGTGGCATAGGTCTGAGCGGCGGCGGTGCCTGAGGCGAACAGCAGCCCCAGGGCCACGCCGGCGATCGAACGCCTCATCGGGTACCTCCCACGGAAATCGAGAACGGTCTGGTCTGCCCGGGCTCCGAGCACCGAGGCTCGCGAGCGGTGGCGGCGGAGACACTATGCACGCTACAGTACGTCGCCCGCCAGCCGGGCGTTGCGGGCGCGCGGGCCGCGCGGGATACTTAGCCGCGGCCACCGCCGCACCCCGCGTCCCACATCGCCGTGGAGGTCCCGTGCACCCGTTCAGCCGTATGGCCGCTCTCGCCGCCGCCCTGCTCCCGTCCCTGCTCGCGTCGCCCGGGGTGGCCCAGGTCCGGCGGCTCGACGACGGGCTCGCCCGCACCCCGCCGATGGGCTGGAACAGCTGGAACAAGTTCGCCTGTCACGTGGACGAGCAGCTGATCGAGGCGACCGCCGACGCGATGGTATCGAGCGGCATGCGCGACGCCGGCTATCGGTACGTCGTGATCGACGACTGCTGGCAGGTCTACCGCGACACCGCGGGCACGATCGTGGCCGATCCGCAGCTCTTCCCGCACGGGATGAAGGCGGTCGCCGACTACGTCCACGCCAAGGGGTTGAAGTTCGGGATCTACACCGACGCGGGGACGAACACCTGCCAGGGCCGTCCGGGCACCCTCAACCACGAGGCGCAGGACGCGCGCACCTATGCGTCGTGGGGCGTGGACTACGTGAAGGAGGACTGGTGCAACGCGCGGGGCCTCGAGGCGCCGGCGCAGTACCGCAAGTTCCACGAGGCCCTGGTCGCGACCGGGCGGCCGATCGTGCTGAGCCTCTGCGAGTGGGGCTCCAACCACCCGTGGGAGTGGGCGGCCGGCATCGGCCACCTGTGGCGGACCACCGGGGACATCGAGGATACCTGGGCGAGCATGCTGGCCAACCTCGACGCCTCGTCCGTCCACCAGGCCGTGGCCGGCCCCGGCGGGTGGAACGACCCCGACATGCTCGAGGTCGGCAACGGCGGCATGAGCGACGCCGAGTACCGCGCGCACTTTTCGCTGTGGGCGATCGTGGCCGCGCCGCTCCTCGCCGGCAACGATCTCCGGACGATGACCGCGGCGACCCGCGACATCCTCACCAATCCCGAGGTGATCGCGGTGGACCAGGACTCGCTCGGCGTCGAGGGATGGCTGCTGAAGCAGACCGAGCCGGGGCTCCAGGTGTGGGTGAAGCCGCTCCGGGATGGGTCGCGGGCGGTGGCGTTCCTGAACCGGACCGAGGGCGCGGCGACGATGGGGGTGGAGTGGAGCGATCTCGGGTGGGCGAGCGGTGCGACGGCTCGGGTGCGCGACCTGTGGCTCCACCGGGACGCCGTCGGCGGGCGCGGGCGCTACGACACGCCGGTCGCTCCGCACACCGTGGTGATGGTGAGGATCACGCCAGCGCCGCGTGCGAAGTAACGCAGGTCAACCCAGGAGGCTGGACCATGTTCAAGGAATTCAAGGCGTTCATCCTGCGCGGCAACGTCATCGACCTGGCGGTCGCGGTGATCATCGGCGCCGCGTTCGGCAAGATCGTCTCGTCGCTGGTGGCCGACATCCTGATGCCGCCCATCGGGCTCGTGGTGGGCAAGGTGGACTTCAGCGGCCTGTACCTGAACCTGTCGGGGACCAGCTACCCGAGCCTCGCGGCGGCGAAGGCCGCGGGTGCGCCGACCGTCAACTACGGCGTGTTCCTCAACGCCACCATCGACTTTCTCATCGTCGCGTTCGCGCTGTTCCTCGTGATCCGGATGGCGAACCGCATGCAGCAGGCCGTGGCCAAGCCGGCGGCGGCCGCGCCGGCGACCAAGGAGTGCCGCTTCTGCTTCTCGGCCATTCCGGTCAAGGCCACCCGGTGCCCCCAGTGCACGTCCACCCTGTGACGGAGTGAGTCGATGGCTCGCGACGGGATCACGCGCCGGGCGTTCGTGGGCACCACGGTGCTGGGCGGCGCCCTGGCCGCGGCGGACGTGCGCCGGATGCCCGCGGCGGAGGCGCTCGGCGCCGCCCGCCGGCGTGGCTGGCAGGGGCAGGAGAATCTCGACGAGGTGACGGTCGCGCAGCTGCAGGAGGGGATGCGTGCCGGCCGCTGGACCGCGCGCGCGCTGGCCGAGCAGTACCTGGCGCGCATCGATGCGGTGGATCAGAAGGGCCCCAACCTCCACACGGTGATCGAGACGAACCCCGACGCCCTCGCCACCGCCGACGCGCTCGATGTGGAGCGCCGGACCAAGGGGGCGCGGGGGCCGCTGCACGGCATCCCCGTCCTGATCAAGGACAACATCGACACCGGGGACAGGATGCACACCAGCGCCGGCTCGCTGGCCCTCGCCGCGTCGATCGCCGCGCGCGACTCGACCGTGGCCGCGCGGCTGCGCGAAGCCGGCGCGGTGATTCTCGGGAAGACGAACCTGAGCGAGTGGGCGAACTTCCGTGGCCGCCACTCGATCAGCGGGTGGAGCGGGCGCGGCGGGCAGTGCCGCAACCCGTACGTGCTGGACCGGTCGCCGTCGGGCTCGAGCAGCGGCTCCGCGGCCGCGGCGGCGGCGAACCTCTGCGCCGTGGCGGTCGGCACCGAGACCGACGGCTCGATCACGTCGCCGGCGTCCGCGTGCAGCCTGGTCGGCATCAAGCCGACGGTGGGCCTGGTGAGCCGGGCGGGGATCGTGCCGATCTCCCACAACCAGGATACGGCGGGGCCGCTCGCGCGTTGCGTGGCCGACGCGGCGGCGCTGCTGACGGCGCTCGCAGGCGCCGACCCCAAGGACCCGGCCACGGATGCGGCCGGCGCTCACGCCGCCGACTACGCGCGCGCGCTCGACCCCGACGGGCTGCGCGGCCTGCGCCTGGGCATCGCGCGCAAGCGCTACACCGGCAACCACCGCGTGGTGGACCAGCTGTTCGAGGCGGCGCTGGGGGTGCTGCGCGATCGCGGGGCGGTGCTGGTGGACAAGGTGGACCTCACCACCGAGGACCGCCTGAAGGACTCCGAGCAGGTGGTGCTCGAGTGCGACTTCAGGGCGGACCTCGACGCGTATCTCGCGGGGCTCGGTCCGGGCGCCCCGGTCCGGTCGCTGGCCGACGTGATCGCCTTCAACAAGGCGCACGAGGCGGAAGAGCTGCAGCTGTTCGGCCAGGAGACGCTGCTGTCGGCCCAGGCACGGGGCGGGCTCGCCAGCCCCGTCTATCGCCGGGCGCTGGCGCGCTGCCACCGCTTCGCGCGCACCGAGGGCATCGACCTGGTGGTGCGGAGGCACCGGCTCGACGCGATCGTGTGCCCCACGTCGACGCCGCCCCGCCAGATCGACTTCGTGGACGGCGACGGCGGTGGCGCGGATTGCACGACGCCCGCAGCCGTCGCCGGCTACCCGCACGTCACGGTGCCGATGGGCTACGTGCTGGGAGTCCCGGTGGGACTGTCGTTCTTCGGCCGCGCCTGGACGGAGGCGACGCTGATCAGGGCAGCCTTCGCCTACGAGCAGGCCAGCCGGATGCGGCGGGCGCCGCAGCTCCTGCCCACGGTCGTGCTGCCGGCGGCCGGATGACCCTGCAGTACATCTTCTCGACGCTCCGGCTCGGCAAGGTGGTGCCGCCGAGCCGGCACGTGCTCAAGGACATCTCGCTGTCCTTCTTCCCCGACGCCAAGATCGGCGTCATCGGCCTCAACGGCGCGGGCAAGAGCAGCCTGCTCAAGATCATGGCCGGCGTGGACACCGACTTCATCGGCGAGGCCCGGCCGGCCCCGGGCATCCGCATCGGCTGGCTGCCCCAGGAGCCGCGGCTCGACCCGGCGAAGGACGTCCGCGGCAACGTCGAGGAAGGCGTCGCGCCGATCCGCGCGATGCTCACCGAGTTCGAGGCGATCAGCGCGAGGTTCGCCGAGCCGATGGACGAGGAAGCGATGAACGCGCTGCTCGAGAAGCAGGGCAACCTGCAGCACCGGATCGACGCCGCCGGGGCGTGGGAGCTGGATCACCACCTCGACGTCGCGATGGACGCGCTGCGCCTGCCGCCCGGTGATGCCGACGTGACGAAGATCTCGGGCGGCGAGCGGCGGCGGGTGGCACTGTGCCGGCTGCTGCTGTCGCAGCCCGACCTGCTGCTCCTCGACGAGCCCACCAACCACCTCGACGCCGAGTCGGTGGCGTGGCTCGAGCGCCATCTCAAGGAGTTCCCCGGCTGCGTCATCGCCGTCACCCACGACCGCTACTTCCTCGACAACGTGGCGGGCTGGATCCTCGAGCTGGACCGGGGCGAAGGCATCCCGTGGAAGGGCAACTACTCGGGCTGGCTGGACCAGAAGCAGAAGCGGCTGGCGGTGGAGGAGAAGCAGGCGTCGGCGCGGCGGCGCACGCTCGAGCGCGAGCTGGAGTGGATCCGCATGTCGCCCCGCGCGCGCCAGGCCAAGTCCAAGGCGCGCATCGGCGCCTACGAATCGCTCCTCGCCGAGGAGGCGGAGGCGCGCGAGGACACGGCTGAGATCCTGATCCCGGCGCCGGAGCGCCTGGGCGACGAGGTGATCACCGCCGAGGGCCTCGCCAAGGGGTTCGGCGACCGGCTGCTGTTCGAGAACATGAGCTTCCGCTTGCCACGGGGCGGGATCGTCGGCGTCATCGGGCCGAACGGCGCGGGCAAGACCACGCTGTTCCGGATGATCGTGGGCGCCGAGAAGCCGGACGCGGGGACCCTCAAGGTCGGCGCGACGGTCAGGGTGGCGTACGTGGACCAGAGCCGCGAGGCGCTGGACGGCACCAAGACGGTGTTCCAGGAGATCTCGGGCGGGCAGGAGACGCTGGAGTTCGGGAAGCGGCAGGTGAATGCGCGCGCCTACTCGGCCAGCTTCGGGTTCCGCGGCGCGGATCAGCAGAAGAAGGTGGCCGACCTGTCGGGCGGGGAGCGGAACCGGCTGCACCTGGCCAAGCTCCTCAAGAGCGGCGGCAACGTGCTGCTGCTCGACGAGCCCACCAACGACCTGGACGTGGACACGCTGCGCGCGCTGGAAGACGCGTTGCTGCGGTTCGCCGGCTGCGTGGTGGTCGTGAGCCACGACCGCTGGTTCCTCGACCGCATCGCGACGCACATCCTGGCCTTCGAGGGCGACGGCGAGGTGTACTGGTACGAGGGCGACTACCAGGGCTACGCGGCGGACTTCCACCGGCGCAAGGGCGCCTCCGCCGACCAGCCGCACCGGATCCACTACAAGAAGCTCGTTCACTGAGGAGCGGACGATGAAGATCGGAATCCTGGGCACCGGCGACGTCGGGTGCACGCTCGCGGGTGGCCTCGCCTCGTTCGGTCACGAGGTCCGGCTGGGCACGCGCGATCCCTCGGCCGACAAGGCCCGGGCGGCCGCGACGCGGGCGGGCAGGGGATGCGACATCGCGACGTTCGCGGATGCCGCGGCCTTCGCCGAGCTGGCGATCGTCGCCACGCTGTGGAGCGGGACCGAGAACGCCCTCAAGCTGGCGGGCCCGAAGAGCCTGGCCGGCAAGGTGGTGATCGACGCGACCAATCCCCTGGTGTTCGCGCCCGGCGCGCCGCCGGCCCTCGCGCTCGGCCACCGGGACTCGGGTGGGGAGCAGGTGCAGCGCTGGCTGCCCGGCGCGAAGGTGGTCAAGGCGTTCAACATCGTCGGCCACGCCCACATGGTGAAGCCGGCGTTCCCGGGCGGGCCGCCCGACATGTTCATCTGCGGCAACGACGCCGCTGCGAAGCAGACGGTCACCGGGCTCCTGACGTCGCTCGGCTGGCCCGTGATGGACATCGGCGGCATCGAGGGCGCGCGGCTGCTGGAGCCGCTGTGCAT